>DATCRE010000234.1:0-6247 GCA_036569145.1 Cyclobacteriaceae bacterium | reverse complement strand
CCCGGACTGCACTCCACATCACTACGCTTTGCATGGATAGGAAATGTTGGTGTACCTCCTGCGACAATAACAAGATTTTCATTGAAGGCATCACCTATTGCAGTACGCAATGTTTCAACCTGCTCAAAAGCATCATTGCATTGCTGAGTTCTTACTGTCATATCTGGATCACGCAAGTGACCATCGTAAGCGTGAAGACCTTTAACTGTTATTCCTTTTAATGTGGTGCAATCTTCAAAGAGCGCAAATGCATTTGGGGGTGTAATACCTGTTCGGTTCATGCCAACATTCAAATCAATAAATACATCGATATGGATATTTCTTTTCTCGAAGGTTGATGCTATGGCTTTTGCTGACTCGATAGAGTCTATCAGGCATGAGAATAGTACCGTTGGATATTTTTCAACAAGCTTAGCCAACCGGTTTACTTTTGGTCCGACGGGTTGATAGGCAAGCAATATATCTTTAGCATCGGCCATCGCCAGCATCTCTGCTTCAGCAATAGTAGCGCATTTGAATTTAGTAATGCCAGCATCAAGCAGCAGCTTTGTTATCTCTGCAGATTTATGTGTTTTAACGTGTGGCCTTACGAAGTTTACATCGTTAACAAATGATTTGAGTATGCTGATATTCTCCATTACGTTTTCAACATACACTGCCAGTGCAGGAGAATCTATCTCATCGATGTTTTCAATGGTATACCAGAAATTGTTCATCAGAGTGCGAGTTCAAACATGGCTTCAATTTCAACGGGAATATTATCGGGTAATGAACCCATGCCTACAGCGCTGCGCACACCAATACCATTTTCTTCTCCCCATACTTGGGCGAACAACTCGCTGCATCCGTTGATGATGAATGGATGTCGTTCAAACTCAGGCACACAATTCACCATGCCCAGTACTTTAACAACGCGTTTGATTTTGTTAAGGCTTCCCAAGTTAGCTTTTAATGTTGCCAGAATAGCGAGACCAACCTGGCGTGCAGCAAGCTTGCCTTCTTCCATGGTCATATCTTTACCAATGCGACCAATGATAAGACTCTTATCTTCTTTAACAGTACCATGACCTGATACATAAACAAAATTACCTACAACAAGTAAGGGTTTGTAAACACCTAACGGTGTGGGTGCTGGTGGCAAGGTTAAACCTAATTGTTCGAAACGCTGATCGGGAGTGAGTGATGACATAATGTTTTTGTTGACTTAAAGTTCTGAAAGGTAATTAATCCGTGACGAGTAAATCAACGATGATTATGTGAATCAATAATTTTTTTTGAAAATAAGTATGTGTCAGGAGCACACAGTGAAGTGTGTAATGTGTTAAGGTAACAAACTCATTACAGCAAAGAAATGAAGAATACTTCCACCCAGAACAAAGATGTGCCAAATGCTGTGAAAGTATTTGATCTTATCTTTAATGAAGAAGATTGTACCAGCGGTATATGATATTCCTCCCAATACCAATAATGCAAAACCTGCTTGTGTCATTGAATTGTAGAGTGGCTTGATGGCAATAACAACAACCCAGCCCATTAATACATACATGATGGTTGAAAGCATTTCCAGTTTGCCTATGTGAAGTGATTTGAACACAATGCCTACTGTGGCGCAACTCCACACAATACCAAAGAGCGTCCAGCCAAGCCAGCCATGTAATCCTACAAGGCAGAAAGGAGTGTATGTTCCTGCAATTAATAAGAAGATTGAAATGTGATCGAACTTTCGAAACAAACGTTTAGCCCGTTCATTTGTTAAGCTATGATACAGCGTGGACGACATGTAAAGAATAGTTAACGTTGAACCGAATATGGAGAAGCTCACAACATGCCACGCATTTCCATAGATTGATGCGTAGACTACTAATAAGACTAAGGCTGCAATGGCCAGTGCTGCACCAACGCCATGCGTTATGGCATTGGCTATTTCTTCGCCCAAAGAATAGAAGCCTTTCTTCATTTTCTGATTATTGATAACTACGCTGCTAGGCGTAGATTATTGATTCATGTTTTATGAATTGATGTAATGAATAATCATGACACCTGTTAAACCGGAAATGGCTACGATGGTTTCCATCAGCGACCACGATCGGATTGTTTCTTTAATGGTCAGGTTGAAAAATTCTTTAAACATCCAGAAGCCTGCATCATTTACATGAGAGAACATAAGACTGCCTGCGCCGATGGATAGAACCATCAAGTTAGGATCAACACCAGGCTGATCCATCAGGGGTAGCATGATGCTGGCGGCAGTGAGTCCTGCTACAGTAGCAGATCCAACACACACGCGAATAACACATGCAATGATCCATCCCAGAACAAGTGGATGTGCATCAAGACCATTTAGCAATGTAGCAATCTCATGACTAACGCCGCTGTCTCTTAAAATCTGTTTTAATCCACCAGCGCCACCCATGATCAACAAGATCATAGCAATGTCTTTAACAGATTCTGAATAAATGTTCATGATTGATTTCATGCTGGTGTTCATGCGTAGACCTAGCGTGTACGTTACGATAGCCAGTGAAATAAGAATCACAACTGCAGGAGTACTAAAAAATGTAAGTATATCTGACTTGATGTTGTACTGCTTAAGTATTGTCGTGAGAATAGTTGTTATCGCTAATAAAATAACTGGTAACAGCGATGAGAGTATGCTGTTTGATAAACTGGGCAGTTTATCATCGGGTATTACATTGTCTGAAATTTTTTGATTGAGTGGAGGGTTGATATTCTTCAGCGTCTTTGCAAAGACGGGGCCAGCCAGTATAACGGTAGGCACTGCAATAGCAAAGCCGTATAAAAGCGTTGTGCCTAAATCAGCATGAAACTGTGCTATTAGTGCTGTTGGAGAAGGATGTGGCGGAAGAAAACCATGTGTTACGGATAATGATGCAATCATGGGCAAACCGATATAAACGGCTGGCAATTTGTATCGGTAAACAACCGAAAAAATTAATGGTATAACCAGAACGAATGCTACTGTATAGAACAAAGGAATTCCAATGACGAATCCTGTTGCCATTAATGCCCACTGCACATAGCGTGCGCCAAATAAATTCATCATGCCTGATGTTATTTGTTGTGCAGCTCCGCTTTCGGCTACAAGCTTGCCGAGCATCGCTCCACCAATAACGATGATGGCAAGTTCGCCAAGCATATCACCAACACCTTGCTGAACACTTCCAATTATTTTTGTAACGTCGAGACCGAGTAATAGACCAGCAAGTATGGAGACGAGCAGGAATGCGAGAAAGGCATTAATCTTAAACTGACTGATTAACAAAATCAGTATGGCTATGCAGAAAACAACAATGAAGATAGACATTGGTGTGATTAAAACTTATCAGGAATCTGAATGATGCGAACGACAATCTCATGTGGATCTCCATCCTTATCCAGCAGACTGAACTTTACCATGGGATTATCTTTCTTTATCTGACTTTCTACATTGATGATCTGGTTGTCCTGAAGGTGCTTCTCAATTTCCTTTTGAAGAATGTACAGTGCGTTCGCGAAATCAACTTCGAGCGGACTAGGGTTATAGGTACTTGTTTTCATTCAGATCTTGTCGTTTATGTTCAAGGATTTAAGTTTATGTTCAACGCATGTTAACCTTGAACTTAAACTTGTAACCTGAAGCAATTCGTTTACCACCTGATCAACGCTGAGGCCCATGTAAAGCCACTGCCAAAGGCGGCTAAGCAAATTAAGTCATTTTCTTTGATTTTACCTTCAGCCCAAGCTTCACTCAGTGCAATTGGTATAGAGGCAGCGGTTGTGTTTCCATACCGCATGATGTTATTATAGATGTGACTGTCAGGAAGACCAAGTTTTTCTTGCACATACTGGCTTATCCGTAAGTTAGCCTGATGCGGTACCAGCAGGTTAATATCATCTTTAGTAAGATTGTTTGCCGTTAGTGCTTCATTGATAACTTCCATGAAACGAACAACAGCGTGTTTGAAAACCTGGTTACCGTTCATCACAACTTTATAGGTTGTAGTGTCAAGGATCTGGTCTGGCTGACGTTCAGTGTTTGGTCTGCTGCTGCCGGGATCTTTGATATAAAGTTCTTCAGCGAAGCGTCCGTCAGAGTGAAGGTGTGTTGAGAGCACACCTTGTTTGTCAGATGCCTGGAGAATTGCAGCTCCGGCGCCATCACCAAAAATTACGGCTGTGTTTCTTCCCCTTGTGGTTCTGTCTAATGCTGTTGATTGAATCTCACCACCAACAACAAGAACATTTTTATACATACCAGTTTTGATAAACTGATCAGCAACGGATAAAGCATAAATAAAACCAGAGCAGGCATTGCGAATGTCTAACGCTGGTATGCTTTCGAGACCTAATTCGCGCTGCAATAAAACACCAGAACCCGGGAAGAAGTAATCGGGAGTGATGGTAGCGAATACAATAAATTCAATATCCTTTTCGGTAAGCCTGGCGCGTTGTAATGCCATACGCGTTGCCTTTGCAGCCATGTTGGCAACTGTATCTGTTGCAGGGTCAATCCAGCGGCGTTCATGAATTCCTGTTCGTTCAACAATCCAATCATTGTTGGTTTCCATGATAGTGGAAAGGTATTCGTTGGTAATTACAGTTTCGGGAACGTAGTGGCCCAGGCCTACAATTTTGGAATAACGCATACGCTGGTTTTTAAAAGCTTACGAAGTTAAGCATTGTAAACGAAACCGGCTTAAAAAATTAATAGTCCACGGTCTACAGACGACAGTCCACTGCCGTTGACCGTGGTCTGTGGTCTGTGGACTATAAAACTACATTCACAATTTTACCCTGAACAATAATGACTTTCTTCGGTGCTTTGCCTTCAGTCCATTTTTGAACCAGGTCAGAAGCGGTGATGATTTTCTCCATGTCTTCCTTCGGCATATCTAATGCAAAATTCATTTTAGCACGTACCTTACCGTTGATGGAGATTGGATAATCGAACGAACTTTCAACCATGTATTGTGCATCGTATTTTGGATACGTTGCATTCAGAACGGTATCTGTATGGCCAAGCTTCTCCCACAACTCTTCGGCAATGTGTGGTGCAAAAGGAGAGAGCGCTATCACTAGCGGTTCAAGTATTGCGCGCTTGTTTGATTTTAATGATGACAATTCATTCACACAGATCATGAACTCACTCACGGATGTGTTGAACGAGAAGTTGTCGATATCTTCTTCGACTTTATGAATAGTTTTATGAAGCACTTTGTATTCTTCACGTGAAGGCTCGTCGGTACTTACTTTGAAGTTGCCGTTGCTATCGTGGAAAAGATTCCAGAAGCGACGTAAGAATTTCGATACGCCATCAATGCCATGTGTACTCCATGGTTTGGATTGCTCCAATGGGCCTAGGAACATTTCGTATAAGCGCAATGTGTCGGCACCGTAGTTAGATACTATATCATCAGGGTTAACGACATTATAATATCGTTTTGACATCTTGTCAACTTCAGATCCACAGATGTATTTATCACCTTCTAAAATTAATTCAATATCCTTAAGATCATCTCTCCAGTTTTTGAATTTTTCGATATCTAAAACATCACCATCTACAAAAGTAATATCAACATGGATAGGAGTTACTTCATAGTCTTTGCGCAAATTGTATGATACGAATTTATTCGTGCCATTAATTCTGTAAGCTAATTTAGATACCCCTTGAATATGTCCCTGGTTAATCAACTTCTTGAACGGTTCTTCAGAAGCTACATATCCTAAATCTTTCAACGCCTTGCACCAAAAGCGTGAATACAATAGGTGACCCGTTGCGTGTTCTGATCCACCAATGTATAAGTCAACATCTTTCCAGTAATCAATAGCTTCTTTGCTGGCAAACTCTTGTGTGTTATTCGGATCCATGTAGCGGAACCAATACCAGCTTGAACCTGCCCAACCCGGCATGGTTGTTAACTCAAAAGAGTTTCCTTTATAGTTCCATCCTTTCGCTCTTCCCAATGGAGGCTCACCTGATTCGGTTGGCTTGTAAGCGTCGATCTCTGGCAATGTAACGGGTAACTCATTGTCTGGTACAAGCTTGGGCAAGCCTTTATCAAAATAGACAGGGAATGGTTCACCCCAATAACGCTGGCGACCAAAAATGGCATCGCGCATGCGGTAATTTACTTTGCGCTCACCAATGCCAAGATCATCAACTTTAACTAATGCTTTTTCAATAGCCTCATTCCAGACTAATCCATTTAGAAAATCAGAGTTGATCATCTTACCTGATTTGGGTTCG
>DATCRE010000233.1:0-2511 GCA_036569145.1 Cyclobacteriaceae bacterium | reverse complement strand
ATTGAAGGATTAACAAAAGAAACTGGCACCACTTATTTTTTAGTCTTTGGTGACTGGGGAAGAAATGGTCAGGGTGATCAACAAGACGTTGCTGACTGGATGGGCATTGCCGCTAATCAACTCACAGCAAGGTTTGTTATTTCAACTGGCGATAATTTTTATTGCTGTGGTGTAGCAAGTACAGAAGATTATCAATGGCTTTCATCGTTTGAGCAAGTATATCGAAGTCATTCCCTGCAAATTCCATGGTATGTCACGCTTGGTAATCACGATTATCAAGGTAACGTACAGGCACAACTTGATTATAGTAAAAAGAGTCAACGATGGAAAATGCCCAATCGTTATTTTACGCAAGTATTAAATGGCATCCGGTTTATTTTTCTGGACACATCACCGTTCATAAAAGATTACTACAAAGACAGCGAACGATATAGCGATCTTGCAAAGCAGGATACAACCAAACAGTTAAAGTGGCTGGACAGCGTTTTAGTGCACTCACCTGAAAAAACAAAAATAGCAGTAGGCCATCATCCTCTTTATTCGCTTGGTGATCATGGCAATGAAAATGATCTTCAAATAATGCTCGAGAAACGTTTTGAAAAATATAATATCAGTTATTTTGCAGGTCATGATCATAGTTTGCAAAGTCTACAACCATCTAAAAGCTCCGTTCATTATATTATCTCTGGCGGCGGCTCAGAACATACACCCGTTAAAATCGATCCGCAGATTACAAAATTTGCAAAAGGCACTACAGGATTTTTAGTTGCAGGTGCTTCTGATGCTGCACTAAAGCTTTACTACATCAACAAACAAGGACTGATACTTTATAAAGAAACGATACCAAGATGATAAGAAGGCGACATACAGACAAACTTCATCAACAGTTAATGACTCATTACAAGTTTTTTATTTTTAGCTTCTTAACACTACTCTGTAAGACTTCCGTTGCTCAGTTAGATGTAAATGCTACCCAAGCACTTATCAAACGTGTTGCTCCAACACATGCCAGTCATTTTAAAGTTGAATTTCTTTCACTATCAACGGCGAAGGATGAGTTTGAAATAGAAAGCGCTAAAAACAATACAATCATACTGCGTGGCAATAATGGTGTTGCCGTTGCTTCCGCACTTTATTATTACTTGAAAGAATATGCACATTGCCAGATTACATGGAATGGTACCAATCTGAAAATGGGTAATAAGCTTCCAGTGCTGCCTGAGAAAATTCATAAGACCACACCTTATGAATATCGCTACTACATGAACTACTGCACCTTTAATTATAGCATGAGCTGGTGGGACTGGTCGCGATGGGAAAAAGAAATTGACTGGATGGCGCTTCACGGTATTAACATGCCTCTTGCCATTACTGGTCAGGAGTATGTGTGGAATGAAGTTTATAAATCAATGGGTTTCTCCGATGAAGATCTCGCTAATTTTTTTTCCGGCCCTGCATACTTTGCCTGGTTCTGGATGGGTAATCTTGATGCATGGGGAGGTCCGTTGCCAAAACATTGGATGGAGAGTCATCATGATCTTCAACAAAAAATATTAGAGCGTGAACGTGCCTTTGGTATGAAGCCTGTGCTTCCGGCTTTTACAGGTCATGTTCCTCCGTCATTCAATAAACTTTTTCCAAACGCAAAATTGAAAAAGACCAATTGGACAAATGGTTTTGCTGATACTTACATACTGGATTCTGAAGATACGTTATTCGCTATCATAGGCAAGAAGTTTCTGGAGTTACAGACAAAATTATACGGAACAAATCATCTTTACTCAGCCGATACTTTTAATGAAAACGAACCCCCATCTAATGAGCCTGAATACCTGTCAGCATTAAGCAAGCGTGTTTATGAAGGCATGCACAGCGCAGATCGTGATGCCGTGTGGGTTATGCAAGGATGGTTGTTTTTCAGCGACCGTAAATTCTGGAATGCTCCGCAGATCAAAGCATTGCTTGATGCTGTGCCCAATGATCACATGATTTTGCTCGATCTCGCTACAGAAATAGAACCGGTATGGAAACGCACCGAAGCTTTTTACGGAAAGCCCTGGATCTGGAATATGCTTCACAACTTTGGTGGCAACATCAGTATGTTTGGTCGCATTGATGGTGTAGCTACCGGGCCTCCAACAGCGTTGCACGATCCATCTTCAGGGCTTATGAAAGGAATAGGATTGACCATGGAAGGCATCGAACAGAATCCAGTTCTCTATGAATTATTAACAGATCACACGTGGCAAGACCAGGTTATCAATCTTGATACTTGGCTGCCTGATTATGTGCATAAGCGTTATGGAAGTGTTAACGAACATGCTGTAAATGCATGGAAGACGTTGAGAACAACAGTTTACAACGGAAAGACAATTCGCGATGGTACAGAGTCTATCATTGCCGCACGTCCTACATTCGAAAACGGAACGCGATGGGTGAAGACAACATTGAACTATGAAGCGCCAGAACTCTTGCCTGCGTGGGATGAAATGATCAAGGCAGTTCCTGCAT
>DATCRE010000232.1:0-2523 GCA_036569145.1 Cyclobacteriaceae bacterium | reverse complement strand
ATAGCTTTTGGATCGCCTTCAATGAAGAAACGATTCTCCACTTGTCCACGATTTCTCTTCGTAGCTTCAAACACATAATGATCCATCAATTCAACAGCTGATGGATTATACTCAAGCGCTACCAGGTTTGCATGAAGTGATTCATCAATACTATGGCAGTGTATGCAAATTAAATTTCTATGCGGCGGCGCAATAGGGCTTAATTTAATTTTAGCTGATGTTACAAAGGCTAACGTACCTTCTGAGCCTGCGATGAGACTACAGAAATTAAAATCTTCACCTTGCTGATTGAAAGGCTGCATGCGCGCCAGCATATCAATAGCATAACCCGTGTTTCGTCTGGCGATAGATTGTTTTGGAAATTCTTTTTCTATCTCTGCCTTGTTTTTGTCGTCTGACAAAACGTTGTGAATGTGCTGATAAACTTTCGATTCAAGTTTACCATCTATGCGATATGCTTGCTTATGAAACTCTTCCTGGTCTATTGGTCCGAACCATACCTTGCTGCCATCCGAAAGAAATGCTTTTACTTCTAACAAATGTTCACGCGTACTTCCGTAAACCACAGAATTTGATCCGCATGAGTTATTACCAATCATGCCACCAATCATAGCGCGGTTAGCTGTAGATGTTTCGGGCGCAAAGAAATAACCAAACTGCTTGAGATGATGGTTCAGATCATCACGAACAATACCGGGCTGAACAATGGCCCAGCCTTCTTTTTGATTGACTTCTATAATTTTATTAAAGTTCTTCGAAACGTCAACTACAATACCACCACCAACAACCTGGCCTGCCAGCGAAGTACCTGCTGTACGGGGAATGATGGAAGTCTTGTTTTCATTAGCAAAGCGGATAAGTTTTTCAATATCCTCTTCAGACTTTGGGATAGCAACCGCCTGGGGCATTTCGCGGTATGCTGATGCATCGGTGGAATACAAACGACGTGTAACTTCGTCAGTAAATAATTCACCTTCTAATTCTCTCTCTAAGACACTAAAATTCATGGCGCAAAACTAATTAAATCTGAAAAATTATCGTGGATTTTAACGCGCGATGAAAGGCATTTTCTTTATGCGAAGGCAATTATCTGGGGCAAGGCTTTAGTTATGCCCTCGCCTGCCCCTCCAATGGCTTTTGGCGTTTGATTCAAATTCTTCCAAACGCTTGCGCTGCTCCTCTGTCAGAATAGGTTTTAGCTGCGTTTTAACAGAGTCTAGCACGACGCTCATTTCATGGTTGGCCGTAGTTTCTATCCGCTCAATTTCCTGTGCAGCCCAATGTGTGATGGGCTTTATTTGTTTTGCCTGTGCACTGTCTGGCTTGGCAACTCGATAGATGGTGCTGACAAACCAATCTTTCTTATGTTGTTCCATAGGGCCATTACGGTATCTGCCATGTCTGCCATAGTCGTGCCTGCCTAATTTATAAAATAAGCCGGGCACTAATAATCCAAGTATGATACCGAAGATTAATGTTGCGCTAAGTATAAGAATGGATTTACGTCTTTCGCTGGTCATAGAATTATTTGTTTAATGTATCATAAAAATCAAATGAAGCAATCTGATAATCTTCACCCGATGTATTGTTATCAAGTCCTAAAATAGATGTGAGCGTTCCCTGATCAGCAAGCCATACATTCAGTATCAGCACAGCCACAATCACACCCAATGCTGCGAGTTGAAACTTCTTGAAAAAAGTAAAGATCTGTCTGTCGATAACAACGCCTGTGTTCTGAATTTTGTGAATCACTTTAGCAGCGAAAAACGGACCGAAGGTAGCTTGCTCATCAGCATGAATGAGTTCACGCATCTTTTTATAATCTTCCAACTGCTCTGCCAACGCAGGATTTTCGTTGAGCATTTTCAGAAAGTTTTCTTTTTCATCTTGCTTCACAGGAACATCTAATGAACGAATAAAAATATCTTCTATCTCTTGTGGACTCATAAGGCTGCGTATTTAGCAAATACTGTTTTTAATTTCTTTTGCGCCCGTGCCAGTCGCGATAAAACTGTGCCTAGCGGTATACCTAGCAACTCGGCAGTTTCTTCTGTGGAGTAACCTTCAATCATGCGAAGTGTAACAACCAAACGAAAATCGTTATCAAGTTTATTGATCTCATGATGAACCATTTCTTTCAGATCGTTTGATTTTTCTGAAGATGAATTAATACGTTCTCCATCTTCTAAAGGACGAAAGAAACTCGCTGTCTTTTTCTTGCGCTTGATTTCATTTAACGAAAGATTGATGGCAATTCTGATCAGGTACGTTCCTAACGTTGAGTCGCCTTTAAACTTATCAAGCGCTTCATAAAATCTAATAAAGACTTCTTGCCCTACGTCAACAGCTTCGGGTATATCACCTACAATAGATTTAACCACGCCAGCCACTTTTCTCTCATAACGAATAACCAGATTTTTAAAAGCAAGCATATCACCCGCTCTCGCTTCTGTTATCAATTCCTCATCGGATTGTTGATTACTCATTACTATTAATAAAATGGATTTCGTAGCTGTTATAGTC
>DATCRE010000231.1:0-3525 GCA_036569145.1 Cyclobacteriaceae bacterium | reverse complement strand
ACGGGTACACCTTATACTGATTTATACAGAATAGGATCACGCGGTGCAAACGTAGACCCGGCAACACTCGAACCTCTTTCGGGAGGTATCAATGAAGCTATCCGCAATGAAGGCTGTATTACGTTTTCCCCTGATGGAAAGACTATGGTTTTCGCTAAAGGCAATTCAGAAAAGAAAAAAGATGGGATGGATGTTGATCTCTATCTATCGAGAGAACGGAATGGTGTATGGACAGTGCCTATTCTCGCGCCTGGTTTGAATACACAATTCAAGCAAAGCGACAGTCCTAAAGTTCAAAATACGTATGGATGGGATTCAACGCCTGCCTTTAGTCCTGACGGGAGAACAATCTATTTTGCTTCAAATCGCTTAGGTGGTTATGGCGGCACTGATATTTATTCAGCACAGTCCGATGGACGTGGTCGTTTTTCACGTGTAAGAAATATGGGGCCTGAGATCAATACTCCTGGTAATGAAATGTTCCCCTATGTATCAGACGATGGTAAATTATATTTTGCTTCTGATACACATCCAGGCTATGGTGAACTTGATCTCTTTGTTGTGAAGCGCGCCAATGGAAAAACTACCATTGAGAATCTTGGACAACCTGTTAACTCAACAGCTGACGACTTCGGTATATTTTTATTTAAGCCTGACCGTGGATTCTTTACCTCTAACCGTGAAGGAGGAAAAGGCGATGACGATATCTACACTTTTATTAATGAAGATCCTGATCTGAAAGTTGTCAACTATTATCTGCAAGGCATTACTTACACTGATAAAAATGGCAAGCGTGAAATTCTTCCTAATACTAAAGTAAGTATGCTTGATGGCAAAGGTGATCTTATGCAAGACTATGTTACTGGTAATGATGGCAAGTTCCTTTTCAGAGTTTATGAAAATGAAGATTACGAACTGGTGGGAGAAACATCAGGCTACTTGGTCAAGCGCGAACCTTACACAACAAAGGGAAGATCTGTTGATCCTCGGACTTTAAAAGAGTTGTTGACAACCATCACTTTCGATACACTGATTGTGTTAGACAAAATTGATAGCACCAAGATTTTTGTGCTGGAGAATATCTATTACAATTTTAATAAGTATGACATTCGCCCGGATGCTGCTAAAGAACTTGATAAGCTCTTCCAGACGTTAGTTGATAATCCGGAAATCATTATTGAATTAGGCTCTCATACCGATAGTGTCGATGATGAAGAGTATAACCGGGTTCTTTCTCAACGTCGTGCAGAAGCTGCTGTTAACTACTTAATTAAAAAAGGAATTTCTCCTGAGCGAATGGTTCCGAAAGGCTATGGAGAATCTAAACCTATAGCCCGAAATACAAATCCTGATGGTACCGACAATCCGGCGGGTCGTCAGAAAAACAGGCGCACAGAATTTAGAATCTTAAGAGTAGGTGTGATCGCCAAACCTATAGATAGCGAAGGCAGCGAACCCGAGGATGAGGATAAATTCTTCAAGGAACGATGACCTTTAAAAAATAAATAAGGATGCCCTGAGAGATCGGGGCATTTTCTTTTTCAGCTTTTTATAATTTTGCCACAAACAAATTAACAGCCATGGATTATCGCATAGAAAAAGACACGATGGGCGAGGTACAAGTGCCTGCCACCAAATATTGGGGAGCTCAGACAGAACGTTCACGTAATAATTTCAAAATCGGGCCCGAAGCCAGCATGCCTAAAGAAATTATCTATGCGTTTGCCTATCTGAAAAAAGCTGCAGCGCAGGCTAATCACGAATTGGGTGTTCTTGCTGCTGATAAAAAAGACTTAATTGGTAAAGTGTGTGATGAGATTCTGGCTGGAAAACTTGATGGTGAATTTCCCTTGGTGATCTGGCAAACTGGTTCCGGTACGCAGAGCAATATGAATGTTAACGAGGTTGTTGCTTATCGAGCTCACGTTCTAAGTGGAGGCAAACTTACTGATGATGCAAAAGTTCTACATCCCAACGATGATGTTAATAAATCACAATCATCAAACGATACTTTCCCAACAGCCATGCATATTGCTGCTTACAAGCAAACTGTTGAGATCACTATTCCAGGAATGAAAAAACTTCGCGATACACTTGCCAAGAAATCAACAGAGTTTCAAACTATCGTAAAGACAGGTCGTACGCATTTTATGGATGCAACACCTTTAACATTAGGTCAGGAGTTTTCTGGTTATGTCCAGCAAATTGATAACAGCATTCGTGCGTTGAATAATGCACTTGAAGTAGTGCGCGAGCTTGCTCTTGGTGGAACAGCCGTAGGTACAGGTTTAAATACACCAAAAGGTTATGATGTAGTGGTAGCAAAGAAGATTGCCGACTTAACAGGTTATCCTTTCATAACAGCACCCAATAAATTTGAATCACTTGCAGCGCACGATGCGATGGTTGAGTTATCAGGTGCATTGAAACGATCTGCCGTTTCTCTTATGAAAATTGCTAATGACATAAGAATGCTTAGCTCCGGACCACGTTGTGGTATTGGCGAAATCATCATTCCTGATAATGAGCCAGGATCATCTATCATGCCAGGTAAAGTAAATCCTACACAGCCTGAAGCCTTGACTATGGTATGTGCCCAGGTCATCGGCAATGATGTTGCCGTATCGTTTGGTGGAGCAACAGGTCATTTTGAACTTAATGTTTTCAAGCCTGTCATCGCTGCCAACGTATTACAATCTGCCAGACTGATTGGTGATGCCTGTGTATCGTTCAATGAGAAATGTGCTTTGGGTATCGAACCTAATCTTCCTGTGATCAAACAACATCTTGAAAATTCATTGATGCTTGTAACAGCACTCAATACTCATATTGGTTATGAGAAGGCAGCTAAAATTGCCAAGACTGCTCACAAAGAAAACAAGACGCTTCGTGAAGCTGCTGTTGGTCTGGGCTACCTTACCTCTGAGCAATTTGATCAGTGGGTGAGACCTGAAAAAATGGTAGGAAGTCTTGAGAAATAGTAGATGACGTGAAGCCTGTGATTGTATTGGGCTTAACGATTAGATACTTTTTAAAAATATTTCGTACTTTTATTTTGATTTTAACCAATTCAAGGATGAAAAACATACTCATACTTCTCTTCTGTGTGACGCTTAGTACAGCAGGTTTTGCTCAACTTTCTAAAAGCGAAAAGAAGGAGTGGAAGAAAAAAGCAAAAGAGTTCTCCAAATCACCTGAAGCTCTTAAGCAATTAACAGAAGAAAAACAGGCAGCAGAAACTGAGGTCTCTACATTAAATGCAAAGGTAACACAGCTTCAATCTAACATCAGCGATAAAGATGCTAAGAACGCTGAGCTTGAAGATCAGTTGACTCAATTGAGAAATCAATTAACAACTACCAAAGCAGAACTAACAAGCTTGAAGGAAAATCCTGTAACACCAGCTAACTCTATGGATTTTTCTAAAGGCGTTGTATTTAAAGTACAGATCGGTGCTTTCAAGAATAAAGATTTATCAAAATACTTCGAGAACAATCCCAACTTTGGTGGTGAAAAGAATCCTGA
>DATCRE010000230.1:0-3954 GCA_036569145.1 Cyclobacteriaceae bacterium | reverse complement strand
CCGATCGTTACTTTTACTATGTATAGCCCTTGTGACAAATTGCTAATGCTTATTTCTTCACTGAATAAATTTTGTGTCAGGCTATATTGCTTTTTAAACAATGGCTTGCCCTGCGCATTCATAAGACTTACTTCCGGAACTCCCGCTTCAGTAAGGGTAACTTCAACCTTAACTTTTTCACGTGCGGGGTTAGGATAAACATGAAGATCCTGGTTGCTTAACCATTGCTCAAGTCCTGTAATGACAGAGAGATCTTTTGTTGCTGTTGCCTGGCATCCCAAATCTGACGTAGCGGTAAGTAACACGGTGAAGGAACCATTATCGCTAAAAGTATGTGAAGGATTTTCATCTGTGCTGGTCTGGCCATCACCAAAATTCCAAAGCCACGAAGCCGCTCCTGACGATGCATTGGAGAATACAATAGCAGAACCTGTTTCTGCATTGCCTGATAATGTAAAAGAAGCAACAGGGTTGACATTAACCAGTGTTGAAAAAGTTTCGGACGTTGACTCACAACCAAGTGTTGCATCTGTAACGGTTACAGAAAAATCTCCTTTTGTTGATACCTGGATGGATTGTGTCTTCTCACCAGTGCTCCATAAATAAGCATCAGCTTCAGCAACTGACAACTGAATGCTCTGCCCCTCACAGAATGTTGAAGAACCTGATGCTATAATTGTTGGATTGGCTTTTACAATAATGTTCGCGGGTACTCTCAGGCTTTCATAACTATTATCGGCATTAGATATGTAAAATGTTGTATCACTTAATACAGATGGCAATGTGTATTCATTACCTGTAAAGAAAGCTTCGCCTCCTGTAAAATCAGTATACCATTTAATTTTGCTCGCTCCACTGGCATCCACTACGGCATCGCCTTTGTAACATACTTTAGTGTCGCTCACAACTGGTGTTGCAGCCTTTAGGGTGTAGTTATAAATAGAGTCAGCATATTTGGCTGATGTTAATAATTCATCGAGGTTGATAGCAGCATGTAAAGCAAATGCTATCGTAATTTCTTCGCCGGGTTGAATGGTGTAAGGCCCCGAGGAAACAACATGACTCACATCGTTGCCATTAGTAGTAGAAGCGCCTGCCACAAGTTTACCCGTTAAACCACTGGAAATTGTTGTGTATTTTTCTGCATCCGTAAAGCCATCGTAAAGTCCAAATGGGTTACCAGCAATTGTACCGTCATTGTCTATGGCATAGTACTGTGGATTTCCGGAAAGTACCTGGATACCTGCATGCGGAAGTTCTGTGGATACTTTCGGATAGACATATCCTATTTTATTTTCATCATTCCATGCAGCGGCATCTTTTTGTCCGCTTGTGCTGATATCCCAATCTGCAAACATTCCAAAATTATAATTGGTGATGGCTGTAGCTTGCGGGTTTTTGATTTTATATTCAATGATTACAAACTTATCATACGGTGCATCTTTCCACACAAGACTTCTATAGGTGATGATGGCCGTTTGATTTGCTGTTGTTGTGGAGTTAGAATAAGAACCAAATATTTCAGAGAGTGATCGTTCTCCAGGATTGATCTCTTTAATTTGAGAAAGCGAAACAAAGTCTGCATCAAAACCATTGTTGATACCACGCACATTGTTGAGAATGGTCGATGATGATGTACCTGTTATCACACCCATCTCATATAAAATTGAAGACTCATTAAAAATAAATCCACTTCCCTTTGCCTGGTTTTGAGTGTCTTCATAACCTAATCTGCCCGTTGCACTGATTGTTGTTATGATCTTATTTTTATCAATGTTTAAATATGTAGGATTTAATACAAAGCTTACAAATTGATAATCGCTATACGTACCATCCGCATATGTAATTAAAAAATCGACTTGTGTATTTGTTGGTGTGCTTGAGCTAACAGTTACCTCAAAAGGATCGGTGCTGTTAGAGAAAGTTGATCCTTCGGTAATAATACCTGGCGTAATAGAATTTTTTGTAATGGTAACTCTGCTGGAAGTTGATGAAATAGAAATTGTTAATCCGCTGGAAGTTGCCTTTAAATAATTTGTGAAGTCAAAATATAGAAGAGCACTTTCTCCAGGGGCAGGTATTGTGCCATTGGATGTAACTAGTTTGGCATTCGAAGCACGCAAGGCTGGCGACTCAATAGTCAATGCTCTGTAAACATCAAGTCTGCCTTTACCTAATTTATTTTTATAGGCTGTATTAGAAGTATAAAAAGCAGGATCTGCTGTTACACGAAGTTGTTCTGCAACTTGCAAGGCTGTAAACTCAGGATGCGCCGCCCACACAAGAGACGCCGCACCACATGTTATCGGCGATGAAAAAGACGTACCATCAACAGATCCGTAACTGTTGTTATAAGCCGTTGTATAAATACCTACACCGGGTGCTGAGATATCAACAGTATTACCATAGTTAGTGAAGCTTGCACGTTTATCAGCAGAAGTAGTGGCAGCAACAGAAAGAACATGATCATACGCGGCAGGATAAGAAGCCGCCGATGTGTTCTCATTGCCAGCGGCAGCAATCACCAGGCAATTAAGATCAAGTGTAACGTAATTAATAATATCCTGATCTATCTGACTGCGTGTTGTACCACCGAATGAGCAGTTAATAATTTTTGCACCGTGTGTAGCCGCGTAATAAATTCCATCCGAGGATTTATACAAACCCGCATTTGGATCATTGTCGGCAGTTAGTTTTACGAATAAGAGTTTGGTATTAAAACCCACACCTGCTATACCTGTTCCATTGTCCGTTTTAGCAGCAGCACAGCCTGCTACCCAGGCCCCATGCAAAAGTTTTTCAGAACTTACTGTAGGATTTATAGAAGGATCGTTATCACCAGGGTAATCTGATTTGAAAAGATTCAACGTATCGCTACCAATAAAATCCCATCCTCTGTAATTATCAACATAGCCGTCGTTATCATTATCGGTTCCGTCAATGGGATCAGCTTCATTATAGTAAAGTTTATCAACCAGGTCAGGGTGATCAAGATCGCCACCGGTATCTACTACACCGATAACAATATCGCTGCTGCCTTTTGTAAGATCCCAAGCATCGTAAGCTTTGATCGTACCAAGATAATATTGTGAAGTTATTGATGGATCATTAGGTGTGTACAGTAAATGTTCTTTGTATTGCGGCTCAATGATTTCGAAATAATCCTTCGCATAAAGCTGATTAATAAAATCTTCTACAGACTGACTACCATCAAATTGAATCTGGTAGTATAATGAAATATCAACATTGGATTGAGATTTTAATGGACCACTTCTTGCAGATATAACAGCTTGTGTTGATGCAGAAGAAGCTATAGGTTTCATAGCTATTACTCCTGGCAGATTTGCAGTAGCTACTCTTCCGCTTGCGCTACTCTGGAATTTACTCTTGTATGAACTCTTAATTTTAACCCGAACAAAACCAGGCGTGTAATCAGCTGATGATACTGTTGCAGGTAATCTGAATCTTTTAACAGGTAATTTATTCTGGCCCATTAACGATGTAACGCCCAATAAGAATACAATTAGTAAGCTGCCCCTCATAAATCTTTAGGTTAATATTAGAATTGTAGAATCTCAAAATTAATGAATATTCCTTCAGATGAAGACTTAATTGAGGCGTAAAAAATAAAAACCGAGGAGTAAAAATATTATTTACAGCTCCTGTAATCGTAACAGAAAACGTTGCACTAAGACTTTCCGTGTTTGACTTAAGAAATTTAAGTAAACTTTAATTTTAAATTAAAACTAAGTATTAACATTTGGTCATTGCGTTATGCTTCACAGGAAAGTTTACCGAGTTAGCAATGAAACATAGTTTACTTGCTTTTTCATGTAACTCGTTTGCTTTATCAATCATGGATGCGTCGGCTACCACTACAGTTGGATTCAATATGACTTCTGTAAAATGACCACCTCCATCAGGTGTTTCAGTCATAATGCCTGTAGCATGATC
>DATCRE010000229.1:0-16638 GCA_036569145.1 Cyclobacteriaceae bacterium | reverse complement strand
CCCGCCTGATCTGCTGCTTTACAAAATTTTTGAATGGCTTTATCATCAGACGGTGGATAGGTATCATCAGGATTAACAAGAATAGCGAGGTCATACTTCTTTTTATCTGGACGCGGATCGCGCTTACGAAGAAAATATTTCTCTAATGCTTTTCTTAGCAATGGCCAATCTGCTTCGGGCACTTCATCTAAGCTCATAGGACGAATGCTTTGCAACACCCACTTGGTGCGTTTTGAGAATGTAGCTTTGAGCGCCGGCGCTTGAATATATTGAAACAGTTGACTGGCCAGCTTGTTTAAATTCTCAGCCTGTGTAATCCCAAAATATATATTAAACTCTACTTTATAATACGGATCACTTTTAAATGTATTCTGAATAAGATCATTAAAGTCTTCAGAATCTTCACGAAGAATAGAAGGAAATCTGAAATCCTGAATAGTAGTAACACCTGGCAACACTTTATGTTTACGCGCTTCGGCAAGCAGTGAAACATAATAACCAAGACTTTGATATTGATAAGACTTGCAAAGATTAAGAATCTTCATGCCTTTGGTTTGCTGATAGCTCTCGCCTGAAATATATTTTGCCGGTGTTATAACTTCTACATCGTCGAGACTAAATTTCCAGCTATCAGGATTTTCAACAACAATAAGTTTGGGCATAAGATTGTGTGAAGCTATTTGGGTTCGATAATCAGAAGGTTGGCGTCATAGGTTACAATGCCCAGCAAGATGCTGTTAACAAGCCGGGGAAAGCTAACTGTGTATACTTGTCCTTTACCAATTGGATTGGGTTCCATAGGGTCTGCCAGGTAAACACAATTCTCATCTTCATCATATCCGCTAATAACGACAAAGTGTCCAACGGGTTCACCTTTAATGCTATCATAAACATTAAACTTTGGTATCTCCCGCGAAGACCCATAAAGATAAGTCGCACTCAACCCGGTTAGCACAGGTACTGATTTTTTTAAGTAATCTTTAATCAACGTATCATTCAGTTCACCATAACGAAGCTCACCACCCGACTCCAGAAATTTTATATAGGCTCGCGATGCTACCTGTAATTTTCTTCGCTTGTGCTTAAAGGCCATTTGTTCCTTTAAACGTTTTATCATTTGCTTTGAAGAATCTTTGAACCATGTTGGATCAAACACATTCAGATTGTAAGTATAGATGCAAGCTTTGTATCCTCGCTTCAATGCATGGTTACCAAGCATCACAGCGAGTGTGCCACCATCTTTAAGTTGCTTTACTTCTTTAACAACATCCTTTAACGAAATCTTATCGCCATAATAATTGTATAATGCATGAAGGCATGTTGGGCCACACGTAACATCATCTGGCTGAGCCTGTATATCAAAACCAAGATTGAGTTCTTTGCGCATATTTACCAGGATATTTTTAAAATCTTGGTGAGGAGAATATCAAACACTTCAACCATGATCAGAATAATAATTATGTATTCAAGCAAGTTACTTTCACGCTGATGAATAATTTCCCGGAAGACACTCAGGTTATCTTCTATAATGCGCAACGTATATTCTATTTCGCTGAAGCGAACACGCAAATCGAAATGCTTCATTAAACCTTTGTGTAGGCCATCCAGAAACTCATCGTCCCAAACCAGGTCGGGTGCATCGAAGATGTAAATATTTTCAGCTATTTCATTTTGTGTATTTAAGGCACGTCCAAGAAAGCGCATCATATTCTTGCGGCTTATTTTCAGTTTGCCGGTAAGCTCAAGTTCATTGGCAAAGCCTTTTACTTCTTCAAGCAGATTTTCAGTAACACCATGATAATGATCAAGGGCAACAGACTGCGCCAGGTTAAACATAGCGATGCGTATAATCTTGGCATCGAGCTTACTGATGATAAGCTCATCAAAATCAAAGCTGATGTCGCTGCCTTCTTCTACTTTTTTAATATCATGATCATCACGCAACCAGTAGGCCACAGGGTTTTTAAGAAAAGGCGAGATTGTTTTGATGGCATACTTCATTTCATCCTCGGAATACCCGACAAAAACTACCACTCCGAAATTGAAATAGTATTGATATTTTTCAGGGCCGTAGGCGTAAAATAATTCGGATGAAGTATCGGCCAGTGGCTTAATATCAAAAAAGGCCTTAACCCCCTTAACATCAAGTTGATTGGCAACCAGAAAAGCAGAAAGTTTCACGGTTTTATCCATAATAACTAAAGATATAAAGTTAATTTAACTGTCAACTCTTGTTTGGAGACAGAAAAATAACAATTATCGCCCCTGAGACGATTACTACAATTTACAGAATATCGCGTACAGTTTTAACACTATAGTTTTATGAAAAGATATATTTTAATCATAACCTTTTCAGCCATTGTGCATGGAGCGATGGCCTGGGGAGTAACAGGACATAGAGTAACCGGTTGGATTGCTGAACAACACCTGAGTAAGAAGGCCAAAAAAGAATTAGACCGCATTCTCGCGCACCAATCACTGGCTATGGCCAGCACCTGGATGGATGAAATTCGCGCTGACTCTACTTATAAATTTATGGAAGACTGGCATTGGGTTACTATTCAAGATGGACAAACGTATGCCACTAGTGAAAAAAATCCGAAAGGTGATGTTATTGCTACCATAGAAAGAATTGTAGAGAAACTTAAAACGCATAAGCTCAGTGCTAAAGAAGAAACTGAATATGTTAAAATGCTGATTCACCTGGTGGGTGATATTCATCAGCCTTTGCATGTTGGCGGTGGGAATGATCGCGGTGGAAATGATGTTAAAGTATCGTGGTTTAAAACGGATAGCAACCTGCACCGTGTTTGGGACAGCGATATGATTGATGATACTAAACTTAGCTATACTGAATTAGGTCAGTCATTAGAAAAACCTGATGCTGTTAAAATAAGTGTATTACAAAAAGCAAAAGTTTCTGACTGGGTAAGTGAAAGCATGAGCTATCGCAAACAAGTTTATGATATTGGTAATGGAAAATTAAGCTACCCTTATCCGTATCATAATTTCCATATTGTAAGAACACGATTAATGGAAGCGGGCGTCAGACTTGCCGGTATACTTAATGAAATTTATGGGAAGTAAATTTTGCTAACGATCTTTTAATCGAAATACAAATTTCAATCCTGACCATACATCGTTTACAGCGCAGACTTTTACATCAACAAGTCCGTTTTGTAAACCATAATCCCTGATCTTATTTTCATCAAGATCAGTTGCAACCTTGGAAGCCTTCTTGGGCCACGACACCCACAGAAGGCCATTTTTATTTAAGTGCTGTTTCGCTTTTATAAAATGTTGTTGAAAATCTTTTTCATGAACAGCAAACAGATGTATAAAATCTATCTCTCCTGTTAGTTTAGCTTTAACGACTACATCATCTGGTAATGGTGATATCCAGCTAAGATATTCGTCAGGCGCTTTAATAAGATGAACTGTAAAAGAAGGTTTGATGCCTAACTTATTTACAAGAGGAGTTGAGGAGTATCCGGCCATATACAAGCATAGGTAAAAAAAGTGATTCATGCCAGTGAGGTAAATATTTGAATGCTTCTTTCGTTATGAGTCACTCTAAGTGATCGCTGACGAACATGGATGTTCAATTTTGATTTATGTCTGAATTCAAAACGCTAAAATCAGCCCTTGTTTATGGGGTATAAAAATGGCATAGAATTAGGCAAATCATCTGAAAACAAGTGACTAATGCTTCAGAATTATTTTAAGATCGCGCTGCGAAACTTATTTCGTAACAAGGTTTATTCTATCATAAACATCCTGGGCCTCTCTCTGGGCATTGCGTGTTGCCTCATGTTGGTGCTCTATGTTCAAAACGAATTCAACTATGATAAACATCATGAACGTTTGAATGACCTCTATAGAATTGATACTCAAATGCAATCCGAAATTATTGGCTTTGACAAAATGGGATCTGTTTCTCCGCCTATCGCCATGACGCTTCGTGATGAAATACCTGAGATTGAATCGGCAGTTCGTATTTTAAATCCTCCTGGTCTGGCGCAAAGTCTCATCAAGTATAAAGACAAAATATTTTATGAGAGTGACGGATACATAGCTGATTCAACCTTGTTTGATGTATTTACTTACGAGCTGATTGAAGGTAATCCAAAGAAAGCATTGACCGATGTTAATACAGTTGTTATTTCTGAAAAACTGGCGCACAAAATTTTCGGAGATGAATCGGCATTGGATAAAAATATTTCAATCGCTCAAGGCGGGCCACAGGTTAACTATAAAATTACAGGTGTGTTCAAGGAGACAGGAAAAAGTTTTATATATGCCAACTTCTTCACTTCCATAATGAGCGAAGGCATGGGTGAATATATTCGCAAAGATCCGGAGGCTGCCAATGAATGGGCAGGTCAGAATTTTGTTCCCTCCTATGTTAAACTAGTGCCTGGTCACTCTGAAGTTGTTGTCGAAAAGAAAATTAATGAAGTCTTGCTTAAACATGGTGCTAAAGCTATGAACGTGTTAGGTCTTCATAAAACATTATTCCTGGAGCCTGTTAAAAATATCTATCTCAATTCAGAAACAGATCAAAACCCACGGATCACTTTTATTTACATCATACTGTCAATTGCGCTTTTCATTCTGCTGATTGGATGCATCAACTTTATGAATTTGTCGACAGCAAAAGCTACGAAGCGTGCCTCTGAAATGGGCATCAGAAAAGTAATGGGTGCATTTCGCAGTTCCCTGATCAGGCAGATGCTGGGTGAAGCATTAGTGATTGTTGTCATCTCTGTTATGTTAAGCATTGTGCTTGTACAAATTACGCTACCATTATTTAACGAGCTTGCATCAAAATCAATTTCAATCACATCAGAAAACATTGTTCCGTTTTCCATTGCACTTATTATTCTCACCATCATAACAGCATTTGTTGCAGGTGGCTATCCGGCATTCTACATGTCGTCGTTCGAGCCCGCACAAGTATTGAAAGGAAAGTTTAACTTAAGCAGCACCTCTGGAAGATTGCGCCAGGCGCTTGTTGTATTTCAATTTATGATCGCTATTGTATTGGTATCTGGTATGCTGATTATTTCTAAGCAACTTTCATTTATTCAGGAGAAGGATCTTGGGTTTGATAGTAGCGCAAAAATAATTCTGCCCTTGCGTACAGAGAACAGTAAAAATCAGTATGAAGCATTGAGAGATGAGTTGAAACGCTACAGTGCTGTGCAAGAGGTAGCAGGAACTGAATATGTTCCAGGCTCACCAATCTGGAGTGATATGATGTTTTACACGGATGGTGGTAATATGGACAATGCTATTTTAAACCGACGCAATCTGATTGATGCCGGTTACCTGGAGTTACTTGGCATTAAAATTATTGCTGGCAGATCGTTTACAACCGACCGAAAATCAGAGAGCGATAAAAAAGTTATCATCAACAGAACATCTGCTAAAAAGTTTGGCTTCGAACCTAATCAGGCAATTGGTCAGCATATTCATTTTGACTGGCACGGTGAGAAGCACACATTTGAAATCATTGGTGTGATGGAGGACTTCAATCAAACTTCTTTAAAAGATGCTATTGTTCCTATCATGTTTGAAATAGCATGGAAGCCTAATATTTATAAATTTATAGTAGCCAGCGTCTCGCCTAATCAATTTGATCAAACCGTCCAATCATTTGAAAAGACATGGAAGAAATTGGTTTCTGATACGCCATTTGAATATTCATTTCTCGATGAAAATATTCAACGCCAATATGATGAAGATCGTAAAGTTTCCAAGATCATTACAAGCTTTACTGCTATTGCTATGATTATATGCAGCCTGGGTTTATTTGGACTTTCTTCTTTTATGGCTGAGAGACGTTTCAAAGAAATTGGTATCCGTAAAGTGATGGGCGCCAGCGTAAGTCAGATCGTTACAATGATGTCCAAAGAATTTATAAAGTTGGTTGCTATTGCTTTCATCATTGCTGTGCCATTGGCTTGGTATGTTATGAATCAATGGTTGAGTGGCTTTGCTTATAAAGTTCAGATGGGCATTGCTATATTTTTGTATGCCGGTGTAAGTGCCGCACTCATTGCTATTATTACGATCAGCTATGAGTCTATTCGGGCGGCATCGGCTAACCCGATAAAAAGTTTGAGAACTGAGTAATTTAGTCCACAGTAAAAAGGTAAAAACTAAGAAGGATGCTCTCAGTTTCCAGCTTTTATTTTTAAAAGATCTAGTTTTAACATCTCTATCATTTCAACCTTCAAAGCTCTACGTGATCTTCAGCATCACGCTCAATCGATTTAAGTTTTGCGCAATCATTATCTTCGTCATTTCTTCTCTATTATCTCAACGATAAAGGAGAACTTATTGACTTCGTTGATTACCAAGTCATTCTAACCTCTTCGCAGTATTCGTCGTCAATAATTTTTATAAATATTAAATTTTTTATGGTATATATGTTTCAGGGTTGTTATTTGAGGCGAATAGAAATTAAACCGCGGAGTATTACTATCAGCGAAGACACAACTTGTAAATAGAATTAGATAATTTGAAAAATTAATTAAAATTTAATGAAGAAGTCTTTTGGTCTGTTAATCATCTTTGTATTGTTAGTTATTTCTCTTCGTGCGCAACAATTCTATGTTGTAACAGGGGTATATGCCCAGGAAAAAAATGCACAAAAAATTACAGGTTATCTGCGTGTTAATTTATACAACGCAACTTATGCTAAAAACAACATCGACAATACGTATTATGTTTATGTATTGGAAACGGACAATAAGCAAGCAGCAACAGAAAAATTGAATGAGCTCCATTTGAAAGAAGAATTTAAAGATGCATGGATATACTCAGGCACGTTGAAATCCAGTAATCCGGCGACTGCCGATGGATTAGTGCCAGAAGTTTCAGAAGAAGTTCCTCTGAATGTAAAAAAATCTGATTCACTAAATATTCCATCGACAACAGAAAATACAATTGTTTCAACAGAGGAAACTAAACCAGAGCTGAAAGTAAAAGGTAAACTTTTTGAATTCGTTACAAGCACAGAGGACGGAAAAAAAATAGTCACCGAAATCCATAGTGTAGACTACAAACACAGCCGTGAGTTGGGCGCATACAAAACAAACCAGTATGTAGATATAGTCAAGTTATTTAATCGGGAAAATAATTATATGACATTGGTGTGCGGAGTATTTGGCTATCAAGAGATCGTAAAAGTTATTGATTACGATAATCCAGATGCCGGTCCGGATGTTATGAAAGATGCTAAGGGTGCATATATAATACCTTACACGCTTCAGCGGATGAAAAAAGGTGATGTCTCCATTATGTATCATTTATCATTTTATAAAGATGCCGTCATCATGCTTTCTCCCTCTAAAACAGAATTAGACGAGCTTGTAACAATGATGAGCGATAACCAAGAGTATAAAATAAAAGTCCATGCTCATTGCAATGGCAACAATGACCGACGCATTATCGCGATGGGCAAGACAAAGAATTATTTCGATGTAAAAGGTTCTGTCGGATATCCAGGATCAGCTAAAGAACTAACCAAGCTTCGCGGCGAAGCTATTAAGAGCTATCTTGTAGATCACGGTATTGCTGAAGATAGAATTGATATTTTTGCCTGGGGAGCGCTCGATATGCTGGTAAGCAAAACAAGCAAGAGCTCTAAACTCAATGACAGGATTGAGATTGAAATTATGGAAGATTAGTATTACCAACGATTATCTGCTTATTCAACAGCGATTCATAAAACAAGAAACTCCTAAATAACTTCAACTATAAACTCCGCCTTCTTTTCTTCATTTCCATTTGTTGTAGTTGGATAAGGAGTAACATCATTTAGAGTAAGTTTATAATGTTTTTTGTCTATGGTAAATTTATATGGGTTATTGCAACCAGCTTCCGCGGGGCATAGAATAACAGATTGATCAATGCCATCAATTTTGAATGTTACATCTGCCTTGCCTGCCCAAATACAAATAACATCGTCTGGACATCTCGAATCAGCAATCGAGGTCACTTGAATATTAATACCCGATACTCCTTTGAAAGTAGTTATACGTACCTGACTCTTTGATTTAATTATGATATTTTGCCCAAAAGTAAATTTACCTGCTGTCGAACAAGCAGTAGCAATTACTAAAAACGACAGTGATAGAATTGTTATCAACGCAGGACGTAACTGAGCATTGAAATTCATAACAAATACTTTTTTATGTTTACCTCTATAAGACACAATGCTGAACATTCTGGTTGCAAATGTGTGTTGTGAAAGATGCCAACGTATATTTAAATATATCGTCTTACCTCATAGTTATGTCACGACAAAATTTTAAAAACAAATTCTAAAATAGAAAAGGCTGTCTCAGTAGGAAACAGCCTTTTTCTATTGTACCAAGATTTAGGAATTAATGGTCGCCCATTTTTTCCATTTCTTTATTAAAAGTGTCTTTGAATTTTTCGTAGTCATAATCAATTTTTAACTGATCATCCTTTGAAAGTCTTTCGTTGTAAGCAGCTACTAAATCTTCGGCTGACAATTCAAGGGCAACATACGTTTTGTAATTACCTTCTGAAGTTCTTACCAGCTTTTCGCAAATTGTGCGAACGCCAGATAATTTTTGTTCAACCACTTCGCGGTTAAGTTGTTCGAATTTAGTTTCAACTTGTTCTTTGTTATTCAACTCACGGCTGTTGGTGTAATTGTCAGTAACTGCCTTCACAGTAGTAGCAATACTTGCCGCCAATTCAGCACGAGCATTGGCTAACGCTTTCTTCTTAGACGTAACCTGATCCATGCTCTCTCCTATTGAATTCGATCGGAAGAATTTTGATGTCGTGAAGAAATCAGGACCTGAGCAAGGAACGGTAACTTCTACTTCACCTTTTGGTGCTGGCGGAGATTTCTGCTTGCTTTTACAACCAACCATGAATACCGTTGCTAATGTAGCAAGCGCTATGATTGAATAAACTCGTTGTTTCATAATGTATAGTTTTAATTAAGTAGGCAATTACAATACCAATTTAGACAAAGCTTTTTAATTTATTGCAAAACTGTGCTCAACAGTTCGTTCATTCTCTCCTTTTCAACAATATCCATAGCTTTATTATAACTATCTATGCTTGACTTATCATAATCTAAACCATAACCCTTCACTCTGTCGAGTGTAGTAGCATAAACCTCTTTATTATCTTTCACTGTTGTAACGCGTATGGTGCTGGTTAAATACGTTACATAAATACTACCGGTAATAGAACCTCGTTCGGAGTCGGCATTGATATCAAACCATAAGTCGGCAGTTTTCCAGGTGTCTGAAAATTCAAAGCCTGAATTGGCCAAAAGGTTTTTGAGTTTATTAAGCAACTGAAAATTGGCTTTGGCCTGCCCAAAGCTTTTCTCATTTGATGTGATGTAAACAACAGGTCGTTGAACTTTTAACACCACCTGGGCTGATGGAACCTGAAGTGTTTTAGTTACCATCTTAAACATGGAAGAATCTCCTGCACCACTTAACAAATCGATATTCAATTTAATGCTGACTGTCTGTTCTAATTCTTTCGAACCTATTTTGCTGATTAAGATTTTAGCTTGTCCTACTTCATCAGTTTTGTAATCAGGAAAAACTTCGCCCGCGCCTTTTTCAAATAAAGCTATCAATGGAAGATCAGCTGCCGGCAATTTCAAATCTTTGTAAGCACACTTCGCTGTCACCGTCTGTGAGTTTTGATTTAATCTGCGATTTAATACTACTTCTGCTGGCACTACGTTGAGCTGCATCGTATTCAACAATGTTTGAATAGAAGAATAGATTTCATTACCAAGCAACACATCATTGCCGTCAACTTTTGCAATGATGGGTTCGCCCAGATATTTCTCTAAACTTTTTAAGGCCTGTAACTGAAAGGTTAATGCTTTTAATCTGTCGCCATCCTGCTGAGCCTGCTTCCCTTTTCTATAATAATCTGATGCCAGCAACGAGGCATCACGTTTTTGATCTTCCTTCAGCTGTTTATAACGAGCAATGGAAAGACGATAGTATACCCAGTAATTGAGTTGATCTTCCCAGGCTTCAACAAATTCAAAATCTTCAATCTCGTCCGTAGCCGTAGTTTTAATATTTTGCTCATACTTCTCCTGCAGCTTCTTATCACTTTCAATCTGACTGAGTACAGACGCACTTGAAACTGTTACCTGGATAGACGAAACCAGATCTTCCAACGCACTTTTCTTGGCTTCTTGTACATAATTGCTACGTCCGTCTTTAATACTATGACCAATCCCCGTATAGTAACCATCCTGGTAAGGTTGGGTTTTAAGCCACGCCGGCTTTAATGCATCAGGATCTTTTTTATTTTTTTTTAATTTTTGACTGCAGCTTATAAGGCTTATCGATGACAAGATTACGAGTATAAAAACTGTCTTCACAAATACGGATTGAATGATATTGCTAGATGCCACTATTGTGCCAATTTTTATCTGAGTAATCGAAATTTAGCATTAAAATGATTACAGTTGAATTTTATTAATCATAATTATTAACGCAAAGTGTACTGGGAGATTTTAAACAGCCCGCTTATCCTTTTAAAATTTAATTTTTTCATGTTGAAGTAAGCCATCTACTGTTGGAACAAAAAAATAAACCCAACCGATTAAAGTTGGGTTTACATATCTTAAACAATGAATTAATATCAACTATGCACCATCTCCTTTTACTTCTACCTGGTATGATGTTGTGATCGCTGAGAAGTATTCACGATTCATGCGGGCAATGTTGGTGAGGCTGATTCCCTTAGGACATTCTGCTTCGCAAGCACCTGTGTTGGTACAAGCGCCGAAGTCTTCAGCATCCATTTGCGCTACCATTTTCTCAACGCGCTCTTTGCGCTCAGGTTTACCTTGTGGCAGCAAAGCAAATTGTGACACCTTAGCACTCACAAATAACATAGCTGAAGCATTTTTACATGCCGCTACACAGGCACCACAACCAATACATGTTGCTGAGTCAAAAGCTTCATCAGCAATCTTTTTAGGAATTGGAATTTCGTTGGCATCCGGCACACCGCCAGTGTTTACTGAAACATAACCTCCCGCCTGCTGAATGCGATCAAATGCACTGCGATCAACAACAAGATCTTTTACAATCGGAAATGCCTTTGCTCTCCAGGGCTCAACAGTTATCGTCTCACCATCTTTGAATGTACGCATGTGCAACTGGCATGTTGTTGTTTGCTGCGGTCCGTGTGGACGGCCGTTGATGTACATGCTGCACATACCACAAATACCTTCACGGCAATCGTGATCAAAAGCAACGGGCTCTTCACCTTTCTTAACAAGATCAGTATTCAATACGTCTATCATTTCCAGGAAAGACATATCTTCAGAGACATGATCAAGCTGGTATGATTTCAACCCTCCTTTTGATTCTCTGTTCTTTTGTCTCCAGACCTTCAGTGTAATTTTCATATGCCAAATAATTTTTGTTAAAGCATGAAGAAGCGCAAGGCTTGCATCATGTTATTTATAGCTTCGTTGTGTTAACTTAACATTCTCAAATTTCAGTTCTTCTTTGTGAAGTACTTCCTGTTGGTTTTCACCTTTATATTCCCAGGCTGCTACGTAAGCAAATTGATCATCCTTACGTTGAGCTTCACCATCTGGTGTTTGTGATTCTTCACGGAAGTGACCGCCACATGACTCTGAACGGTTCAAGGCATCATCAACCATCAGTTCTCCAAGCTCCAGGAAGTCAGCAACACGTCCGGCTTTCTCAAGCTCTTGGTTCAATTCGTCAGATCCTCCCAGCACATTAACGTTAGTCCAGAATTCAGCACGTAACTCCTGAATTTTCTTCTTGGCTTTCGTCAATCCTTCAGCATTACGAGACATACCACAGTACTCCCACATGATGTGACCTAACTCCTTGTGGAACTCATCAACAGTTTTCTTACCCTTGATGCTTAACAATCTGTTAGTATCATTCTTTACTTTATCAACAGCTTCTTTAAACTCAGGTCTGTCCGTGCTGATTTTCTCAGAAGAAACTCCGGCGAGATAATCACCAATAGTGTATGGGATAACAAAATATCCATCAGCCAAACCTTGCATCAGTGCGCTTGCTCCCAAACGGTTTGCGCCATGATCTGAGAAGTTCGCTTCACCCAATGCATACAAGCCGGGTACGTTAGTGCTTAGATTATAATCAACCCAGAGACCTCCCATGGTATAATGCACAGCAGGGTAAATCATCATTGGCATTTCGTATGGATTGTCGCCTGTGATTTGTTTGTACATATCAAACAGGTTACCATACTTAGCCTCTACAGTTTTCTTTCCATCACGTTTGATGGCGTCTGAGAAATCAAGGAATACAGCAAGACCTGTTGCTCCTACTCCTCTTCCTTCATCGCACATCATCTTTGCATTACGTGAAGCCACGTCGCGCGGAACCAGGTTACCGAATGAAGGATATTTCCTTTCCAGGAAGTAGTCACGTTCTGATTCAGGAATGGCAGCAGCATCTTTAGCTTTCAAACCTTTCTTGGCAACTTTAGGAACCCACACACGTCCGTCGTTACGAAGTGATTCAGACATCAGCGTAAGCTTAGACTGGTGATCACCTGAAACTGGAATACATGTAGGGTGAATTTGTGTATAGCAAGGATTTCCAAACAATGCACCTTTGCGATGCGCTCTCCAGGCCGCCGTTACATTCGATCCTTTTGCATTCGTAGAAAGATAAAACACGTTACCATAACCACCTGTACATAGCAACACAGCATGCGCGCTATGCGATTCAATTTTACCAGTGATCAGATCACGTGTAACAATACCTCTTGCTTTACCATCAACAAGCACAAGGTCAAGCATTTCGGTACGGTTGTACATTTTCACTTTTCCCTTGGCAATCTGGCGGTTCAATGCGCTGTAAGCACCTAGCAATAATTGTTGTCCGGTTTGCCCACGGGCATAAAATGTTCTGGATACCTGTGCACCACCGAATGAGCGATTGTCCAACAAGCCACCATATTCGCGCGCAAACGGAACACCCTGTGCCACGCACTGATCTATAATTTTAACACTCACTTCTGCCAGACGATGAACGTTGGCTTCACGTGCGCGATAATCTCCTCCTTTAATAGTATCGTAGAAAAGACGGTAGATGCTATCACCATCGTTCTGATAATTCTTGGCAGCATTGATACCACCTTGCGCTGCAATACTATGTGCACGGCGTGGGCTATCCTGAAAACAGAATGCTTTTACATTATAACCAAGTTCTCCAAGAGAAGCTGCTGCTGATGCTCCGGCTAAACCAGTACCTACTACTATAATATCGTATTTTCTTTTGTTGGCCGGGTTAACCAACTTCAGATTGAATTTGTGTTTCGTCCACTTCTCGGCTAATGGGCCTTCAGGAATTTTGGAATCTAAGTTCATATCGCTGTGTAAACAGGTTTAAAAAAACATCAGGATTGGAATAATGGCAAATAGTGCTGGAACAATAATGGCAAATGCCTTTCCAACAAAGTTGATGATAGGATTATACTTCTGATGATTCAGTCCCAACGTCTGGAATGCACTGGCGAAACCATGCCACAAGTGAAATCCTAACATGACCATGCTGACAGTATAAAGAGCAACATACCAAACATTAGCAAAAGCTAACTTACATGTTTCGTAAAGATTCTTTACTTCCTCACCATCATAGCTCACCACAGGCACACTACCCCAGTGCATCTCAGCCCAGAATTGTCTCATGTGAATAACAAGGAAAATAAAAATGAAGGTTCCCAATATGCCCATGTTGCGCGAAGCCCACTTGGTTGATTTATTAGAAACTACGTAGCTCGTTGTACCACGTGCCGAACGATTCTTGGCCGTAAGCATGATCGCCCAGATAACGTGCACCAAAATAGAAGTATAGAGTGTGTACGAAATAGTTTTAATAACAGGATTATGCGTCATGAACTGCGCATAGATGTTAAAGGCCTGACCGTCATCATGCTTGAGTAATTGCAGATTACCAATCAGGTGAATAATTAAGAAAGAAATGAGAAACAAGCCCGTAAGAGCCATGATAAGTTTTTTTCCAAGCGTACTTGAAAAAAGTTTGGTAAACCAATTCATAAGTTTGCGTTACAAGAATTTTTTGAAGGCGGCTCAAAAATAGTTCTCAATGCTTTACCAAGCAACGCACATTATGAATTTTAAACTTGTTCTAAATAAGGTTGTAATACTTATCAAACGTGTTGAACGTCGCTAGCTCTTGAATGATTCGAATAGAAGGATGATCAGGCATATTGTAGTAACCATAACTAACAGAAACCATTCCTTCTTCAAAAACTTAACGACATTATCAACTAAACTTTTCATTTGATTTAAAAACTTATTGTTTTTTGAAATGCATTAATCCAATAATCAGGCCTGCAAATTCAATCTTATGGTTGTCAGACACTTAAAAGATTACGACTTCAAAAACACGATCAAAATCAGCCTGCTTTTAGAAAAATATTATCATTTTGGGAATTGATTGATTCAAAAACGCGTTTTAAAGCTCAGAATTACACTTCTTGTCCATTCCATGCATTGAATTAACTTTACGCTTACCACTACAGAATTTACCAGATGTACCTAATTTTTGATACGGAAACCACCGGTCTTCCGCGCAATAAGACTGCCCCTTTAACTGATTTTGACAACTGGCCCCGGTTAGTGCAGATTGCCTGGCAACTTCATGACGCCAAGGGGAAACTCATCAACCAGCAGAACTATATTATCAAGCCCGACGGCTTCGATATACCTTATAATGCAGAACAGATTCACGGCATCTCTACCAAGAGAGCACTTGAGGTAGGACACGATCTAAAAACTGTTCTAGCCATTTTCAATGATGATCTTGCCAAGACGTCGCAACTCATCGGTCATAACATTGAATTCGATACCAACATCATTGGTGCGGAATTTCTCCGACAACAGCTGGATGCCGACCGCTTTATCAATCTTGAGAAGGTAGATACAGGCAATGCATCCATTGAGTTTTGTCAGCTATCTGGTGGCGTAGGTGGTAAATTCAAAATGCCTCGGCTTGTTGAATTGCACCAGAAACTTTTCGGTAAAGATTTCGGCGATGCTCACGATGCTGCCTATGATGTTGCTGCCACAGCACGATGCTTCTTTGGCCTCTTAAGCAACAATGTTGTTAAACCTTTTGATGCTACTGCTGTAGCAGAAATAGTTTACGAAGAGCCTAACCTCGATGCTGCAAACTTTGTACATAAGGTTGAGAAGAAACGGTTTGATTATACAACTAAAGATGAAAATGCTGTTTTATCAGATAAGCCATTCGTTCATCTTCACGTTCACTCACAATATTCAGTACTCCAGGCCACTGCCGATGTAAAGAGCATTGTTTCAAAAGCCAAAGCACTCAACATGCCTGCAGTAGCCATTACTGATTTAGGTAATATGTATGGTGCATTCAAGTTTGTGCGAGAAGCGCATAATCATGAGATAAAGGCTATTGTAGGTTGTGAATTTTATCTGGCCGATGAACGCAAGAAACTAAAGTTCACCAAGGACAATCCTGATAAGCGATACAACCAGGTATTGCTGGCAAAAAATAAAGATGGTTATCTCAATCTTGCCAAGTTAAGTTCACTTGGCTTCATGGAAGGACTATATGGCATTCATCCGCGAATTGACAAGGCATTAGTAGAAGAATACAAGCAGAATCTGATCGCTGTAACCGGAGGTCTTAATAGTGAGATTCCAAATCTCATTTTAAATGTTGGTGAAAAGCAAGCTGAAGAAGCTTTCAAGTGGTGGCACAATTTATTTGGTGAAGACTTTTATATAGAGCTAAACCGACACGGTATTGCACAGGAAGATCACGTGAATGAAGTGCTGTTACGTTTTGCGGAAAAGTATGGCGTAAAATATTTTGCCGCCAACGAAACATATTACCTCGACAAAGATGAGGCAAATGCTCACGATGTTTTGCTCTGTATTAAAGAAGGAGAATTTCAATCTACACCTATAGGTTATGGTCGTGGTCATCGGTATGGGTTAGCAAATACTGAATTTTATTTCAAGGATCAGAATGAAATGAAATCCACCTTCCGCGATTTGCCTGAAGCCATCGATACGGTGAATGAAATTGTTGACAAGATTGAAGCATACACACTAGAACGAAATGTTCTCCTTCCCAAGTTCGACATTCCATCTGACTTTGAAACGGAAGATGACTACTTGCGCCACCTTACGTATGAAGGTGCAAAAAAGAAGTATGCTGAACTTACTCCTGAAATCACAGAACGTTTAGACTTCGAATTAGAGACCATCAAGAAAACCGGTTACCCGGGATACTTCCTCATCGTTCAAGACTTCACATCGAAGGCCCGTGAAATAGGTGTTTCCGTTGGGCCAGGTCGTGGATCGGCTGCAGGATCAGCTGTTGCTTATGCTATTGGTATCACCAACGTTGATCCGATCAAATACGATTTACTTTTTGAGCGTTTCTTAAATCCAGATCGTGTATCTCTCCCCGATATTGATATTGACTTTGACGATGAAGGTCGTGATAAAGTATTGAAGTACGTTATCGATAAATATGGTAAGAACCAGGTAGCACAGATTATCACGTATGGTAC
>DATCRE010000228.1:0-9698 GCA_036569145.1 Cyclobacteriaceae bacterium | reverse complement strand
TTTGCGCTTCCCTGATTTTGGTTTGCTTCATTGTGGAGCGCTCCATTTTTAAAGGCCGTTGGCTGATGGTTATAATACGTTTCTATAAACTCAATCACCTCTTTAAAAGACAATGCGTTGTCTTTTAGCTTTTTCAATAGAGTTGTCAATTGCTCTTTCATTCAGAATATTTTATTCAAAATTAATAACATATTGTAAGCTCGCCTAACGAGTTCATGACTGTTCTGTCTCACTATATTTGTTGTTAAACAATGTGATGAAAGGATGCGAAATCTATTCTGATAATTTCAATTCAATTGATATCTTAACGTTGAAGAATATATCTCCAGTTAATTTGATTGTGGGCGAAGGCGATTTTCATCAACATCTCTGATTAAAGCAAAAATGAAAACACTTTTAATTACGCGGGAAGGTTTAGAGAAGTTAAAAGCAGAGTTAGATCATCTGTGGCGTGTTGAACGGCCAGACACTACGGCAAAGGTAGCGTGGGCCGCCAGCCTGGGAGATCGTTCTGAAAATGCAGACTATCATTACAATAAAAAACGTCTGCGTGAAATTGACCGGCGCCTGCTTTATTTACGCAAACGCATTGATGATTTGAAAGTCGTAGATTATTCGACCTTCCAGGAAGGTAAGGTATTGTTTGGAGCATGGGTAGAAATTGAAAATGCAAAAGGTCAACAAAAGCGTTTCCGGATAGTTGGCTACGATGAGATTTTTGATACCAAAGATTACATCTCTATGGATTCACCTATGGCGCGTGCGCTGATGAACAAAGAAGTGGGCGATGAAGTAATAGTAAAAACGACTGCTGGCGAGTTTGCCTGGCATGTGGTCAAAATTGAATACCAGAAATAGCGTGTTCTTCGCGATCAACATCATTCGTTCAAATAACATTGGATCTTGTGAAAGTTTGATTTGACATAGCAAACGGTGATTTATAAATCTTCTCAAATTTGATTGAGAAAATTTTATCATGATCACCAATTTGGGGTTACTTTAATTGCAAAAAATCCTGATTACCTTTAAAAGCCCCTCAACTTTTTTAAGATTGTGATAGGGCGTCGGATACATGATTTGGTAGAGAAAAATAAAATAATAACACTATGCGTAAAGTAGTTCAATTCATGCACGTATCTCTCGATGGATTTGTGTGTGGACCTCATGGAGAAATGGATTGGATCATGATTGATGAGATCATGTTCGATATGGTTGCAGAGAGAACCAACAACTCAGACTCAGCATTGTATGGCAGGAAGACCTGGGAGATGATGGATGGATATTGGCCCACAGCTGCCGATCAGCCAAACGCGAGCAAGCACGACATCGAGCACGGCAGATGGTATAACAGCATCGACAAGTTTGTAATGTCGAATACGATTAAATCTGATCCTTCGAAAAAAGTACATATTATTGGAAAAGATCTTGTTAAAGAGGTCAATGACCTCAAGAAACTTCCTGGTAAGGAAATTCTCATATTTGGCAGTCCGTCAGCAACGCATGCGCTGCTGAGCCTTGGTCTTGTTGATGAGTTCTGGTTATTTGTAAATCCTGTATTGTTAGGCAAAGGTGTGCCGATGTTCAACGGCATAAAAGACGCCACGAAACTCAGGCATCTAAAAACGCATACATTCCACAACGGTGTTGTATGTCTCAGCTACGAGAAAGCAAACTAGTTTTAAATTATATTTATTTGCTAAATGAATATCGACCATAGACCATTGACTATACTTAATCAGCAACTACTTCAAGTTTATATCCTTTGCCATGAATATTGGTGATGCGTAGGTCTGGGTCTGCACTTAATTTTTTTCTGAGCTTTGAAACAAACATGTCGAGGCTGCGGCTTGTGATGACACCTTCATTTATCCATACTTCCTGAATGAGTTCATCGCGTAATGTAAGCTGCCCGATATTTCGATTAAGCAACGTTAATATTTTACATTCCTTATCGGTTAACGAAATAGTTTCTTTGCCCATTCTCAACGTCTGATGGGTGGTATCGAATACAAATTTTCCTATTGTGAAAACTGAGTTGCTTTCATTTTGAATAGGGGCATTCGCCACTACTAATGACTTTGATTTTTTGGATTTAAAATTCGTACTGATCAATACAACGGCTAATACGGATAGCATACAACTCATCACCATAGCAATTTTTGAATTCAGAACAGTGGGGTTAGGAAAATCAGCAAAAGCAATTTCAATAGTGTAGCAAGCTTTCGGTTGTCTTCTGCCAAGGCAGGCTTTAATGCTGTTGATCGGTGGATTAATTTCAAATCCATAAACAATAGCAGGGCTATGACATTCATGAACAGTAACCGTATACCTGGATAATTCTGTTTTGTCAAGAACCCGCTGAGCAATGGCAACTAATGTGTCGGGTTGAAATACAAACTCATTTTTAAATTCAAGCAGAAACACACCGTTTGGTTTTTCGATGACGGGACGAACCACCGAAGTTGAGTCGCCGGCTCGAAGAAGCAAATCATGCCCGATGGCACGCACCGCTATATTTACCCGTTTGGAAATTATTTCACTTTCCGATCTGTGAGTGACGAAAGCGGCTAAAAGGAAAATAGCACAAAGGGAGATTGCGATTGCCGCGAGAAGTTTAAGCCCGGGGCTTCTGAAGATCTTGTTGAAAGAATTTACGTTCATTTACATTGTTTTTACACTTCGTTTACAGCTATCGGCATATTGGTCGCGTAAGTTTGATAGATGAATTTAAAACAATTTTACTTATGAAACTTTTAAGAACGTTATCTGCCATCGTAGTATTATCACTAAACGTATTATTGACGTTGCCAGTTTCTGGCCAGATTTCTTTTGATGCCAACGCCATGCTTGGTATCAACCCATTACGCAACAAAGATCGGGCAAAGGAAGTGATGCAAGACAATGAATTTGTCATCAGCGCTAAAGCCGTTGGTAAATTTTTCGACAACCCTCTACGCCTGGACGGATACACGCTGGACTATCGTGCATTTAGTCTTGAATCTAAAGGTGAATTAACGTTGATAAAAGGAGCAACCCTAACCAGTGATACAGTGCAAATTCCCTTCTATATCTATTTAAGAAGAGACGGAACAGTAATAAATCTTCCAGGTAAGGAAGCAAAGAGGCCTCAGCATGTAAAGGTTGATATATCTACGATACTGAAATACGCAGCGCCAGGCGATCAACTCATTATTGAACCCGTGAACAAAGAAGACTGGCAAGCGAAACGTATTTTGAAGTTATTGGAGGGAGGGTGCTAACAGTTTGTTTGAATTCCTTTATAGGAAATCAGCAGACTAGGACAATATTCACGGCTTGCCTGAAAGCAAGCACCTGCTTACTCCCAATCAACATCATTCGATTAGAGTGATGTTGATTGTCTTCGAGCTGGAAACATTCACATAATTAAAAAATCTTAAATTCTAATAAGATGCTAATGTTCTCTTTTATCTATAGCATCAATGATTTTCTTTGATTTCGCAATACAGATATCATATCGATGAATTATTTCGGTTGTGAAGAAGAGATTACGGCACATATTGCGCGCCTGGTCAGTCGCCATAATTGTGCTTAGGTTATTTGTCGAATCAGATTCTTGCCTTAAGTTATTCGTTAGAAAGTCAACAAGCTTTCCTTTCCGGTCTGAGAAAAAATCTGTGGATGATATTAATGAAGAAACATCTTCCTGGTAGAGATCCATGATATCGTTTTGCAACTCTGTGTCCTCAATGTCTCCAATTTTACCCGATGATTTAAAGCCTTCAAAGCGCCCATCGTTCGGCATAAATCCTACCTCATTATAAAACCAATTACTATAATACCGTATACTGTCGGTATTTGCTTTTTCGTGAAGTTTAAGATTATTAATGTAAGCAATAGCCCTGGTGGTTTTAGTAAAACTCTTTCGGTCAGATTCCAATTCAATAATGTCACGTTGAAGATCTGTTTTTAGCCCGGATAGAAATTCATTGACATCATGTCGCTTGTGTCTTTTTTCGCTCAGGTCATGAAACCAGATGGATATGGTTACAGCAAAAACGATAATGGCTATTTCAAGAAGAAACTCTTTAAGTTTATGCCACCACGAATGTTCACCATTAGTCAGCGTCTCGTATACTTTTTTAGTGTGTTTAGCTACTTCTTGCTCGGCCATTATTTAATTGAATTTGAAAAATTGCTGATGTTCAAAAAGTAAAAATGTAACATTTTTCTCAATTTCTAATCTTGTATTAACGTAATCGCGAATTGAAATATGGAGTCGTCTCAACTGAAAACAATATGCAAAGTGACCGGCATTAATATATGATACATTTTGCTCCAATAAAATCTGCGGTAATTGAATAAAAGTCGTAAGCCAAAATCCTGGTTCGATTTCAAAAAAATATTGCTATTGAGATTCGTGATTATTGATTTGAAATATGAAAGAGCAGAATTTGACCTGACGTTCAAAAGGTTCTGACCAATTTAACTGTACTTCATATCGTTAAAGGTATATGGAAGCTTTGATTTAAAATGTTCGACAGTCTTTAAGATTGACCATCTTTGAACCACTACCAGCAATGAGGTGTTTTTCTACCTGGCAGAAAAATATTGTTATATTTATTTTTCAGTTTACATCATACTTATGAAGCATATTCTATCAGTCATTTTTTTATCAATAAGTATTGCCGCTGCTTCTGGTCAACAACTAACAACAACTATCAGGCTTAATCAAATTGGTTTTTTGCCAAATGCCAAGAAGCTTGCTGTTATAAACAGTAGTACAGCAAAATCTTTTGAGATCAGAACGCCAGACCTTTCAAAAGTTGTTTTTACAGGTTTGTTAGGCTCTCAAGCAAAGTGGACATCTTCCAATGAGTATGTTAAAATCGCAGATTTCTCATCGTTTTCGAGTTATGGCGAATTTGTAATCGTTGTGCCAGAATTAGGATACTCCACTCCATTTAAAATTACTGCAACGGTCTTTGAAGAATTGTCGAAGGGCTCAATTAAAGCATTTTATTTTAACAGAGCATCGACTGCATTACTTGCAGAAAATGCGGGCATCTATGCACGCGCGGCGGGTCATCCTGATAATGCTGTTGTTGTGCTTCCTTCGGCAGCCTCAACAAACAGACCTGCGGGTACGATACTATCAACTCCTTATGGCTGGTATGATGCAGGTGATTACAACAAATATGTGGTCAACTCTGGTATAAGTACATTCACCTTGCTTAGTGCTTATGAATCGTCGTCTGCATACTATGATACACTAACCTGGAATATACCAGAGAGTAGTAACGGGATTCCAGATATTCTTGATGAAGCACTTTGGAATATTAAGTGGCTTATGACCATGCAAGATCCTGACGATGGTGGTGTTTACAATAAAACGACGAATGCAAACTTTGATGGATTTGTAATGCCTGATAAAGCTACAAGTACGCGATATATTGTTGCTAAAGGGACTGCTGCAACTCTTGATTTTGCAGCGATAATGGCGATGACAGCTCGCATTTATAAAAACTATGCACCAAGTATTGCTGCTGACGCTCTTGCCAAGGCGACGTTAGCCTGGCAATGGGCCAATAGTAATCCTAATATCGCTTTTAATAATCCTGCTGCATCAGGGAATTATCCAGCCATTACCACCGGCGGATATGGTGATGGAAACTTCAATGATGAATTTGCATGGGCAGCGGCTGAACTTTATGTTACAACGCTAGATGAGACGTATTATAAGACGCTGAACTTAGCTTCGACTACTTATGATATACCAGGATGGCCAAATGTACAGACTCTTGGCCTGTTGTCTATTGTTACGAACAGAAAGAATCTGACCTCTGCAGCTGACACGACATTAGCGAAGAGTAAGTTAACCAGTATTATTCAATCCGCTAAAAGTTGGCAGCAGACTTCACCCTACCGAATTCCAACTAACAATTTCTTTTGGGGTAGTAATTCTGATGTTGCCAACACAGGCATGATTTTAATGCAGGTATATAAATTAACGAATGACGTGGCATATTTTAATGCAGGGCTGGCGGCATTAGATTATCTGATGGGTAGAAATGCGACGACCTATAGCTTTGTTACCGGTTATGGTTCCAAGACTCCAAAAAATATTCATCACCGGCCTTCGGGTTCTGATGGAATAGTGGAACCAATTCCTGGTTTTATCGCTGGTGGACCTAACCCACAAAATACAGCTGATGATTGTGGAACATCTGCCTATCCATCGACGTTACCTGCGCTGTGTTATCTGGATATGCAATGCAGTTATTCAACAAACGAAATTGCTATTAACTGGAATGCTCCACTGGCATTTTTGTCGGGTGCGGTTCAGTATGAATACATAAAAACGTTTTCTCCGTTACCCCAAAAGTATTTATCTGTTTCTAATCGGAATGTTATATTGTCTAGAGGGGGCAGTGGTGTGCAAACGTCAGTTCTTTCGAATGGCGAATGGTCTTTAAGTTCTAATCAATTATGGTGTGTGCCCTCTTTAATCAGCGGCCTGGGCGATAAGGTTATTTCAATTTCATCGTTGACCGAAAATAATGAAGGTGCGCCCAGGACAGCCACTATTAAAATAAAGGGAGCCGGCACACTGGTTGATTCTATTGTAGTGATACAAGATATTGTGACTGCCGTAGAGAAAGATGACCGTGAGTTAAGTGTGTTTCCCAATCCTGCAACTAACACGCTGGTTGTTGATTTAAATACCAGCGATATAGATAATATCTCGTTACTTTCTATTAACGGAATACCTTTAGGAATTAAACCGAATTGTGATTTGAAACAATGTCAATTTAATGTCTCAAGTCTTAGTAAGGGGTTGTATTTTGTCAGGGTTGCAAAGGGAGATCACGTTTTCTACAGGAAGTTTTTAATAATGAGAGATTAAAACTCAAATGTTTCTCAAGTGAGACGCTTGACACGTTCTCCTGAAACAAAAAGAGGCCGTCTCAAAAGCCTGAGACGGTCTTTTTCTACCAATCAACACACCCGATCAGGAATGTTGTGTATTCTTTATAAATGAAGAACCGCTTTTATTATTTCATGACTGTAAGTTTCACATATACTTTGAAAGAGTGACTGATTTTTTACCAGGCATTGTCAAATGTAATCAGTATTGTTGTCTGAATTCATTCCGTTTAATTATCTTCCAGCAGCTACAAATTGTAATACTCTCGGACGCCAATGCGATTTTATATTTTTTGCGACGAATCAATTAACAGAGGGAGTATCTATTCGAATTTCTATGGCGGGTTAGTCGTTAATGTTAACGCTTTTATAGAAGCAGAAAGAGTTCTTAAGGCTACTATTGACGAGTTACAAACCAGTGAAGTTAAATGGAGCAAGGTCAATCAGTATAATCTTGCTGGGTATAAGAAATTGATGGATGCGCTTTTTGGACTAGTAAGCAACGGCTATGTAAAGATCAGAATTATGTTCGTCCAGAATAGACACAAGGGCAAGAAGTTAACAGATTACCATAAGGAGCACGAGTATCACCTACTGTATTATCAATTTATAAAACATGCTATTGGATTGAAATATGTAACAGGGACGGAGCCTGTTCATCTCGAATTCTTTTTTGATGATATTCCTGATAAAAAAGAGAAGAATAAAAAATTTAAAGATTTTGTTTACGGCATTCAATTCCTGCCTGAGTTTTCTGAATCAAGAGTAATATACACGAGGCGAGATATAAGTGAAGTAGATTCGAAAAATCACATTCTGTTACAGGGCCTGGATGTTGTGCTTGGCGCGATGTCGTTTAGACTGAATCGACTTCATGAAGAAAAAGATCCTGCAACTGGCAGGAGAGGAAAGAGGACGCGAGCAAAAGAAAATCTCTATAAGCACATTCTCAAGCATATTCGTATTATTAAACCGAATTTCAATATTGGCATCACCACTGGATCAGCTAATATTCGGTCACAATGGACTGATGAATACAGGCATTGGAATTTTAAACCTAAGGAATAAAAAAAGCCCCGATGTACCCTACATAAGCCACCCACGCAACACGTGGGCCTTCGGAATACAAGGAGGCTTTTCTTTTTGATAAGCTATACCAATGTAGTTAGCTATATCAAGATTAACAATACTTTGACGAAAACTGTTCGTCATTGTGGGATTACTTGCCGCGATCACCACTTATCAGAATTGCAAATGAAAAACAAGAGCCTTGCTCTGCAAGTCCTGTACTCCCAAAACAAAAACGCCACTTGTCAGTGGCGCTTTGTTTTCATTCTCTTGTGATCCCGCTGGGATTCGAACCCAGGACCCATACATTAAAAGTGTATTGCTCTACCAGCTGAGCTACGGAATCTTCCCTTCATCTTTACGAATTTGGCTGTTTAAAGGCCTTTTCCGTAATTGAGGACGCAAAGGTAACATCTTATGAAAATTATGCAATGGGCAATGCCAAAATTTCTATTAATTATTCTCACGTTTTTTATCCACATTCAATTTGCATCTGCGCAAACTGCATCTCATCGCCTGACTGTAGCTGATTCTCTTTTTAAAAGTAAACGCTATACGCAGTCGTTTGAACAATACCAGGCTATTTTAAATCAACATCAGTATTCACCAGCCATGCTTCTGCACATGGCCTACATTCAGGAAGGTCTCGGACATACCGGACAAGCCATGTATTATTTGAATTTATATTTCAACATCACCAACGATAAATCGGTGCTCACTAAAATGGAGCAGATGGCTGATAAATTTCATCTCGATGGATACGAAACTTCTGACTCCACATGGATTCTCTCTTTCTATCATGATTACTACAATCAGATCACAATCTTTCTGATAACACTTGCTGTGTTTTTACTGAGCTTAACTTTCTATACTAAACTAAAATTACATCGCCGGCCTGTTGTCACACCTATTATACTTGCTATGATCCTCATTGCTGTTGGTATTCATATCAACTTTGGTGTTCGTAATGCACTGGCTATCATCGCACAAAAAAATACATACATCATGAGTGGTCCATCAGCAGGCGCTACAGTAAAAGCTGTGGTAAGTGAAGGCCATCGTGTAGAAATAAAAGGACATAACGACGTGTGGATAAAAATCGACTGGAATGGTGAAGATGCTTTTGTGAAGGATAATACGTTGTTGGAGGTGGCGATTTAATTTGGTCTGCGGTCCACAGTCGACAGACCACAGTCCACGGTAGAGTGCAGATGTTTATTTTGTTGTACAGCATAGCCATGGACTATTGACTATCGACCATTGACCGTCGACAGTGGACCGTGGTCCGTCGACCAACCAAAAACCTCATTTTTACCACCTCTACCTAACATTCGTTACTGATAAAACGAAAATTTTTTCGTTGTTTTTCTTGAATTGCAGTCAATTATTTTTGACAATTGTACTCTCGCAGAACAAATATGTTACAATATCATAACATACAGCTAAACATCAATAACCAAAACAGGTTGTTAAGTGGTTCTGTGCTTGTCATTAGCGTCATTCTACTCAAATGTAAGTGGGCGATAATGATTTAAATAGACTAAGACTTCAAATCATAAACCGCCCCGCACTCCGGGGCGGTTTTGTTTTATAGGCTTAATCACAAACTAACAGTTGTTTAAAAAAACGATATGTATTACAACCAGGACACGATACTTTTTCACAACGGCAAATTTGTTAAAGCTGTTGATGCAAGCACAGATCTGTATAGCCAGACGTTACAC
>DATCRE010000227.1:0-5918 GCA_036569145.1 Cyclobacteriaceae bacterium | reverse complement strand
CCAGGGATTGTTCTTAACCAACAGTTGAGCTTTCTCATTGTTATTAACAATAGTTCCGATTTGAAATTTAGGCTCAATCAAGAAAATACGTCCGGAATCAGAATGTATAATCTGTTGTGCAATGACTGATTGGCCTTGTAGTAAAATAACCAGAAAAAAAATAATGCCGTTAATCTTCATTGTGTGATATGTAAATCAAATTACGCTAAATCATGATTCTTCAATTTTAAATTAAGCAAAAAACAGAGACAAAGGTTCATCTGACGTTTAAAGATTTGTATTGAATCAGTAGGTCAGTTAAACCACGAAGACACCAAGTCACGAAGGCTCACGAAGGTTTTTTATTTCTTTCTTTCTTAGTGTCTCTTTGTGCCCTTCGTGTCTTTGTGGTTCTAAAAGACAGCAAGATTCCGGTTGAGATTGATTGGATACGCCCAGATCTTTGTTCAAAAAAAGAAAATGGAAACAGAAACGATCGAATGGCAAAGCATTTATCAATCTCTTGATGAAAGGGGTTATGCTGTTATACCTGGTTTTCTATCGAAACAAATATGCCTGCAATTGATGCAGGGTTATAATGAATCTTTTTTATATCGAAGCACCATCAACATGAAGCGTTATCGTTTTGGTGAAGGTGAATATAAATATTTTAACTATCCGTTGCCTCCACTGATACAACAGTTAAGAGAAGAATTTTATGTTCCATTATCATTCATTGCCAATCAATGGAATGAGAAACTTTCATTGCCAGAGAAGTTTCCTGATTCACATTACAAGCTTATTGAGCAATGTAAACTTAAAAATCAAAATCGTCCTACGCCGTTGATATTGCAATATCAAACAGGTGGTTTCAATACACTTCACCAGGATTTGTATGGCGATGTTTATTTTCCTTTCCAGGTTGTGTTTGCATTGAGTCAACACGATAGTGATTATGAAGGTGGCGAGTTTGTTCTCATTGAACAGACACCACGTGCACAGTCACGCGCCGAAGTGATCATTCTTAATCAGGGCGATGCATTAATATTTACCACCAACTTCAGGCCTGTAAAAGGTACGAGAGGATATTATCGCACTACCATGAAACATGGTATTAGTAAATTGAAAAGTGGAAGTCGTTATGCTTTAGGAATTATTTTTCACGATGCCTCATGATTTATCATTCAACATTAACACCTGGCGAGCTTCGGAAACAAATCAGATCTGGCCATTTAAAATTTGCCGGAAATGTGTCACTAAAAATCTATGGATTATTTGATTGCTCATCAGGAAAAAGAATGAAACATAGCAACCGCGTGTTCTTTGCTACAGAACAAAGTGCTATCAACAATGGGTTTCGTCCTTGCAGCCATTGTATGCCTGATGATTACCGACGCTGGAAATCTTCGCAAGAAACAGGTTGAATAACGCTACACCGACATTGATATTTGTATACAACATTTAACTTGCATAACCGTGAAAACAGAACAAGACGAAATAAATTATCAACGCATTGAAGACGCGATAAAATACCTGGAACAAAATTTTCAGCGTCAACCTGAATTGAATGAGGTTGCTGAACATGTACATGTAAGCGCTTTTCATTTTCAACGCTTATTCACGGAGTGGGCAGGCATCAGTCCGAAGAGATTTCTTCAGTATCTTACTGTTGGCTTCTTAAAAGATAAACTTCAGCATTCCAGAAATCTGGAAGAAATTGCAGATGCTGCAGGATTATCAAGTCAATCGCGTGTATATGATTTGTTCACAACGTTAGAAGCCGTAACGCCACAGGAGTACAAACTAAATGGCTCAGGCATTCGCATTGATTATGGATTTCATGATACCAACTTTGGTCACTCCCTTATTGGTGTAACTGAACGCGGCATCTGCTGGCTTTCTTTTCTTCAAACAGATGAAGATTCTGCCCATGCTTTAAATGCTATGAAGGAGCATTGGCATAATTCTATCTTTCACCAGAATCAGGAATTAACACGTGTCTTTATCCGACAGATTTTTCAGCCCCATGCTCAGGATAAAAAACTTCATGTATTTGTGAAAGGAACCAACTTCCAGGTGAAGGTGTGGGAAGCGTTGTTAAAAATTCCGGTAGGTGATGTTACAACATATCAACAAATTGCCAAGGCCATTCAAAATCCAAATGCGCTGCAGGCTGTTGGCTCTGCTGTAGGATCAAATCATATTGCATACCTGATTCCTTGTCATCGTGTAATCAGAAAGGATGGTATCCTGGGTGAATATCGGTGGAGTTCAGTCAGAAAAAAAAGTATCATCGGTTGGGAGATGGCTCATACCGATGATACTAAATAAAATTCATAGAGAAACTAAGGTACGTGAGAATCCAGGAATGCTTCAGATTTGTTGTTCCAGTTTTCAATAACCTTCTTACCAGCTTCATTCAATTTGTTATTTACTGCATTATATTTTGTTGAAGCAGCATTCATTTCGTTAATAGCATTATTGTAAGTATTTACATTTTCCTGCGTGCGTTGTGCCGGCTTGATTTTGTCGAACGTAACTTTAATTTTATCGAACTTGTCTTTCGCAGTAAAATACTCCATCATAACCGGTATTTTAGTTTCAGCTTCATCAGCATAATAGGCTAATACCTGGCAGCACGCTGTTGATAAAGTTTCATCGCCTTCATAACGAACATATTCCTTTAGCTTTTCTATTCCATCCTTTGAATAGTTCAGTAAGCTATTTCTACTTTGTTCAATACCATTAATATCACCTTTGCCTAAAGCATCCATTAAATAGCCATTCTGTTTATGCGATTTAAAAAATATGAGGTAAACCTTACTGTGATAATCAAAGACCTTATTTGCTATGCGCATCTTCTTACCTAATTTACTTTCCTCGGCATCCCTGTTTACCTTTATATTATTGTCAACATAAAACTTATCGTACTGTTCCAGCACCATATCGTTTGTTGCAGCCAGCTTATCGAATGCCAGCTCTTTAGCCAGCATGTAAGCTTCCATGGCATCGTACGATTGCTCCTTAACCTCCTCCATATCAACAAGCTTTGCATAGTCATGATTGACGATAATGTAATTTATATTCATAGAAGAGATTATTGAATCTCGTAATGCCGTGCTTTTGTTAAAGCCTGGCATTTTACTTATGGTTCGTTTTGAATCAAGAATAGCTTGTGCTAAATCTTTTCTTCTCTTCTCAATTAGCTTGTCTCGCTTTCCATGCCCGATAGCGCTCGTGTAATCCCACTGCTCTTTAGAAATTTTGCTATACTCTGCTCCTATGTAATTCAGATAATCAATTGATTTTGTGAAATCCTGCGCGTATATCATTACGCTCATTAATTGTAAAAGCAGAAAAATAAAAATCTTCTTTTTGTAATGCATCATTCTTTATTTATTCAGTTGCGTATAGTTTCTTAATATATTGAGTGCTTCATCGATGTAGTAATCACTGGAAACATTGTCGATCAAGGTTTTAAAAGTAGAAGCGCCAAACGTGTCAACTCCATTAACCTGCTGATCAAAATTGGTAAGTTTTATTGTATAATGATTGGCTACAGGTTTAAGCGTATTATCATCTTTCTCTTGTTGAAATTCAATTTCTGCCAATCCTGCTTTCGTTAACGGAAGAATTATTTCATCGTCTTTAATGTAAGCACTCATTGCCTTCTTTTGTTGCTCAAGATTGTTGAAGAAAATATTTTTACTAACTCTGCGATAAGAGCTATCACGTAGTAAATCAATAGGCATTGGATCTAAAGGAGTATAATATGTTTTCTTATCAACGGCATCTCTCTTTATAACATTTCGTTCACTGCTTTCACCGTAGTTATATAAGCTGTATAAATCAGGTAACACAATATCCGGATCAACACCTCTTTCCTGGTTTGATCGACCTTTCACATCATAAAAACGAAATGATGTAACTTTTACTATCTCCTGATTTCCTGGAAATAATAATACTGTTTGTCCTGTACCTTTTCCATAAGTTGTGCCTCCCACTAATATTGCCCTGTTATGCGCGCGCATGGCAGCAGCAAAAATTTCTGAAGCCGATGCGCTTCCCCGATTAATCATAACAACAAGCGGACCATCATAGGCCGTACCCAATGTATTATCTTTTAAAGTTATTGTCTCCTGCTTTTGAGTTTTCGTAATGCAAATTGCTCCTTTATCAATAAATATTCCGGCCAGGTCGATAGCTTCCTCTAAGTCACCTCCTCCGTTGTTACGTAAATCAAGTATGAGGCCTTGAATTTTAGCTTTTTTCAATTGTATAATTTCCTTGGCCAGATCAGTAGCACAGCCGGTCTTACTCAATTCACTCTTAGAAAAGAAAACAGGTAGATTGACATAGCCAAATTTATTTTTATCATTTGATAAAACCAGGCTCTTAATCTTGTTTTCATCATCGCGTAACTTTTGTTTTTTTAATTTAACGGTGATCTTTTCTCCACTCGGTTTTTTTACTGACAACTCTACCTCACTTGATATAGTAGTTAATATTTCATCAATCTCTTCGCTCGAATATAAGTTGGCATCTATTTTTTCCATGTGAGGACTTTCAACAGTTGTAATAATATCACCTACATGAAGATTGGAGTAATCCCATGCTGAACTGCCTGGCACTATGCGACTGATGACAATGTTGCCATAAGGATCATCTTTAAGTATAACACCAAAAGAAAAATGATCGCTCGAAAGAGCATCAAGAAATAATTGCTTGACACGTTTTGAGAAGAATTCCGTATGAGGATCGTATGAAGTAGCAATTGCATTCATAAGTTTATCCAGCAGAAATTCATCCATGCCTTCCTGCACAGTAAGTCTTCTCTTAATAACATTCAGATATTTATTACAAATCCTGTCCAGAAAAGCTTTGTCATTCCTGGTCGTTGCATCGGCTTTGCTCAAACTATTATCAGTTAACATACCTAGTTTGATAATGCGCGTCCATTGTTTCTTTAACTCATCATCCGTGGTAAGGTATACCGTGCTCGTCATCCTTAATCGCAGCGTATCTTTTTTATCAAACACCATAGGCGTTTGATTAATGACATGAATCAATCTGTCGGCCCGTGTTAATGCATTCTTATAGATGGGTGTAAGTTCTTTTATGATGGAGCAATCGCCCTTGGCCAATGCATTACCAAGTTTTCCGGAGTTAGCCAGGAAAAGATTGAGTTCATCCTGGTTGAAATACCGTGCCTGCGGATCAATGAGCAAAAAGAATTGTTCTACAACCTTTGCACCAAATTTCTCATCCCAAACCTGTGGTTTTATATGCTGAGCATCGAGGAGCTGCTTAAACTGGACAACCTTTTGACAGGAGAAATCAGATTGGGCTAATCCGATGAGAGGGCCCAAGAGAAATAAAAAGAAAAGCCTATACAACATGACGGGCACAAATATAAAGGAATATCCTAATGCCGTGATGTTAACTATGGGGAATTAAAATTTAGAACTAAAATTTGTCCATTGCTTTTTCTCCCAAGAGTTCATCTAATAGGGATTCATTTAATATCTTTGTCCGCCTGAATTTTTATTTATACATACGGAGCCATCCTGACGCGAAATAGCCGATGTTTCTTCGTGAGACTATCTTCCATAATGAACCATTCTCTTACAATGATCAAAATCCCTCTCGCATTTTACTTAGTAGCATTCTCATTCCTTCCCGTTTCAAGTATTTGCCAACATCAAATAAAGACAGATAAAATACCTGGATGGGTCGAAGTCATTGAGTATGATAAAGAAGTTTCCGATACAATTCATTCTGGTGGATCATATGATTTGCTTATTGAGAGACAATACAATGTATATCTGAAAGAGTCTTTTTTTAAAACATCTACCAAAGTTCTCACTGAACAAGGACTTGAATCTTCATCGTACATCAGAATTAACTTTGATCCTGCCTTTCAAAAGCTGGTATTTCAT
>DATCRE010000226.1:0-3944 GCA_036569145.1 Cyclobacteriaceae bacterium | reverse complement strand
AATGTAAGATTGGCGGCGCTTGATGCGTTGGGTAAATTTCATCAACAAGAGTCAGTTCGAAAAGCATTGATTGCATCGCTGTCAATACAAAAAGATCCTGTAGTTCAAATCTCATTGATACGATTAATGGTTGAGATGAAGGAGAAGGGAATTGTAACTCAGCTTCAGAAGATCACTACGGATAGTGAAACACTTCCTGCAGTAAAGGATGAAGCGCAAGCAGGTTTATTACGACTTTCATGAGAGGTAAATAATAAATGATTCGGGTTACCGGATTAAAATTAAACAAAACAAGAATGAGATTACGTGACGAAGGTGTGGCAAGCAGCTTCATTCAACTAAAAACAAAACTGAAAACAAAATGAAAAAGAAATTAACAATAGCCATTATTGCTTTATGTGCAGCAACCCAATTACATGGTCAGGATTTTAAGCTGGCAAAAAGTACTGGTCGCCTGGAAATAAAAGAAGTTAATCATGTTAGCATTGAAGGCTATGCTGGCAATGAGATTGTCTTTTCATCCAAGGACAATGATCGTGAAAATGATGAGCGTGCCAAGGGGCTACGTTCAGTTAGCAGTCTTGGACTGGAAGACAATTCGGGTCTTGGACTTTCAGTTGTTGATAAGGGGACATCCATAGAAGTACAACAACTTAAAAAAATGGAAGGCTCTGAGTTTGTTATCAAAGTACCTAAGGGTGTTACTGTTTTCTATTCGCATACTTCGCCTTATGGAAGTGAAGTAGAATTCAAAAATGTTGAAAGTGAAATAGAAGTTTCTACCGTTCACAATGGTGTTACATTAACCAATGTTACCGGACCGATGACGGTAAAAACGGTGCACGGCAATATTGAAGGCTCACTAAGTGCAAACATAAAAAGCCCGGTGTCAATTGTTTCAGTTCATGGGCACGTTGATATGGCTATGCCTGCAGGTACAAAAGCTAACCTGAAACTTGGAACAGTTTACGGAGAGATTTTTGTAGACCCTGATTTCAAAATTGACATTGAAAAGTCTGGTAACATGGTTAAGTATAGTGATAATGTTGTCGGGAAGATTAATGGTGGCGGCCTTGAAATATCGCTCTCTTCTACACACAACAACGTGTACCTCAGAAAAACCAAATAGTTGATTCAATACTAAGTACTTGCTCCTGGAGTGAGTACTTACTATCAAGTTATAAACTTCAAAATATTACAATTATGAAGATGGGAATACTATGCTCATTACTTTTTATAACGATAGAAGTTTGCGCACAAACAGCAATAGAGAAAAGACTACCTGTGCAGGCAGGACAGAAAATTGAAATGCATTTCGATTATCCTAAATTAATTAAAGTAACGACGTGGGATAAGAATGAAATACTTGTTCAGGGGTCAGTCAGTATTAATGATGGAGAAAATGATGATGCCTTCAAACTTGAATTGTCAAGTGCCGGTGGCATCGTGACGCTTAAAAATGAGATAACCGATTTTAAAAATCTGCCTCGCACTATTACGGTACAAAATGGAACAGAGAAACTTGTATTTAAGAATAATGAAGAATTCAAAAAGTATAAGCAGCAACATGGAAATAATTTTACATGTACTTCATACAATGTAGATCTGGAGATTGTGTTAGAGATTAAAGTGCCGAGAAACATTGAAACACGTGTTGAATCTGTTTATGGTATGGTTGAAGTAAAGGATTTTGCAGGACCATTAACGGTTGATGCTACGTATGGCGGAGTTGATGCATCGCTTTCAGAAAGGAGTACTGGCGAGTTAACGGCAGAAACAAGTTTTGGCGATATTCTTACTAATCTTGATGTGAAATTTGCATCTGTTTCAAAGCATGAAGAAGACTTTCATACCTTGGTTTCTACCCATCCGGGAGTAGGACCCAAATATTTTTTCGGGTCTAAGTATGGAAAAGTTTATCTGCGAAAAAGCCTTTAAATAACCTGAATTTCAAGGAAAAATGAAGCTTGCTGAAATTATCGGCAAGCTTTTTTATTTAAATTCATTAAAGTCTATTGACTTTATAGAGATAATGCTCATATTTGCGTAAAATCTACTTAACTAATAGAGTTTATATACTATGAAATCAATTAGCAGAACCACCATTCTGACGGCGCTTTTTTTAACAACAATAAGTGCCTTTGCACAATCAAGCCTGACGGCTGTAACTGAGCAAAATCACAAACTAACTGAAGTCCTGTCTGATGCAAAGTGGACTTCTCTTTCTGAGAAAGATAAGAATGATCTTCGCCAGCAAGGTAAAGTTGTTGTTATCACCGGTGCTCGATTTGCATATCCTTTAGTTCAGAAATGGATTGACGAATACAATAAAACCAATCCTGAAGCACAGATAATAATTGAGGCAAGAGGTTCATCAGATCCGGCTAATTATGATATTCTTGTAGAAGCTTATGAGCAAGATGAAAAGGTAAGAGACAGTCGTGATTATCTATATGTTGGAAGATATGCTATTCTGCCAGTAGCTAACAGTAAATCAGCATTCGCTAAACTATATTCAGACAAAGGTTTGAATCAGGATTTATTCAATCAGCTTTTCTTTCACGACATCTATGCTGACAAGGATAAAGAACAAAAAATAAAAGTTCCTTATACTGTCTATACGCGTTTACAAAAAGCAGGCGCCCCAATTGTGTTCACCAAATATTTTGGCTACGAACAAAAAGATATTAAAGGAAAAGCTATTGCCGGTTCTGACGAGCATTTAATGAAAGCTTTGCTTCGCGATTCAACAGGCTTAACATACCTGCCACTAACACTTATCTATGATCATGCAACAGGAAAACCTCTTGAAGGATTAACTGTTCTTCCCGTAGACCTTAACGGAAATGGTCGTGTTAGTGACGATGAAAAAATTTACGGAGATCTGTCAAGCGTTGTAAAGCATTTTGAAGAGGCTAATCAGAAAGATATAAAGAATGTACCAACTGAATATTTACATCTTTCTGTAAGCAAACAAAATACAAACCCCGAAGCCATCGCTTTTCTGAAGTGGGTTAATAGCAATGGTCAGCGTGATCTTCACCAGTTTGGTTTTCTGAAGCCAGAATCGTCACACGTTGATGCTGAAAAATTTGATCAGTTTGTCTCTAAAAAACCAAACTAATGAATCATCTTTTTCAAAACATCCTGCCAGCGGTCTGTTGTTGAATGAAGCACAGTCTAAAAAGCTCACTTGATGTCATGAGGTTGAGCTACCATTTGAAACTTTAAATAATCGAATAACGAAATTCATAACCCTTAATTTATTGACTATGAAATTGCTTTACAGGCTAAGTTTTATAATTGCATTCTTTGCGCTCTCCACAGTCGTCGCGTGGGCGCAAAATACTGTTCAGGGAACTATTGTTGATGTTGAAACCAATGAGCCCCTTCCAGGTGTAAGTGTTAGCATAAAAGGTACAGTGCTTGGAACAACTTCTGATAGCAATGGTAAATTTGTTATTGCGCCGAAAACTTATCCGGCTACATTAACATTCTCATTGGTTGGCTTTAGAGCGCAAGAAGTGGAAGTGCCTGAAGCTTCATCAGAAGAATTACCAATTGAACTTACAGCAGGTGCTATACTCGGACAAGAAATTGTTGTAACAGCATCACGCGTTGAAGAGTCAATACTAAAATCGCCAGTAGCTATTGAGAAACTTGATACGCGTGCAATCAAAGAAACACCAGCGCCAAGTTTTTATGATGCACTCGAAAATGTTAAGGGAGTACAGATGACAACATCAAGTCTTACCTTCAAAGTGCCTAACACACGTGGCTTTAATATCCCCAACAACTTTCGTTTCATGCAATTGGTAGATGGTATTGACATTCAGGCAGCAACATTAGGTGTGCCCCTGGGAAATGCCATCGGCCCAACAGAATTAGATATTGAAAGTGTTGAGATATTGCCGGGTGCGGCATCAGCTTTATATGGTATGAAT
>DATCRE010000225.1:0-4436 GCA_036569145.1 Cyclobacteriaceae bacterium | reverse complement strand
CCAATATCATAAACTGATCTGGGTTGTGGAGGAGTGAAAGATCTGTTATCTTACGTTGAGCATAATTTGAAATGCCCCAGAGCAAACCTGATGCTATGCCGCCGGCAAGGAATCCGTAACCCGCTGCTCTGAATAAAAATGGTCTTTGAATGAACCATGTTTTTGCTCCAACCAATTGCATGCTGCGAATAAGAAATCGCTGTGAAAATAAAGCGAGCCGCAATGTATTATTGATTAAAAATATAACTGTTATTAACAAAACGGCTATTAAAGCAAGAAGCATCAAGCCAATGTTAGTAACATTCTTATTGACAGATTCAAAGAGATCTTCTACATAAAAAACCTGAAACACGCCGTTCATCTTTTCAAGATCAGCTTTGATCTTGTCCATTTCCTTTTTGGATTGATATGCTTTATCGATGCTGACAAGGTAAGCGTCGTGGAGTGGATTCTCACCTAATAATTTTTTAAAATCTTCACCTGTCTCTTTAATGAATTTCTTTTCGGCTTCTTCTTTAGAGAAAAATGTAATGCCTTTGCCGGTCTCCCGGTTTACATATTTTGTTGAGAGCAATTTGTTCTCAATCTGCAAGCGTTGAGTTTCTGTGAGATTAGATTTAAGGTAAACCTGAAGTTTGAGATTCTGCCTTACTTCATCCTCAAGTTTTTGAGAGTAGATAATAAGCAGACCAAAAATGCCCATAACAAAAAGTGCCAGCGTAATGCTAAAGGTCACACCAATGGCAGGATATCCTCCTAATTTCTTTTTACGTCTTGCCTCTTTCATGATAAAAGCCAAATATAGAGAAACCTTTGTAGGTTTTAAAGCATGTTATGATGGGAATAAAAAAGGCCTCCTGAATTCAGAAGGCCCGTTTGTATGAGCTTTTACTATTTAGTTTTCTCTATGTTCTTTAAGCTTCTTAAGGAGCGTTGGATCAGTAATTGGCGTAAGCTCTTTTACTTTTTCATTGTCCTCGTTTAAGAGGTAGTAGTTCTCTTTATAGTACAGGAATGCAGTACGCTTATCATCTGTTCCAAAGAACTCAAGGATTTCATACAGATTTTTCTCAAACGATCCATACAATAACAATTTGCCGTTTTTCCACTGGTAATGGAATGTATACTTCTTGTTTGTATTATCGGTCTCAACCTGAATAGAAGAGGCGTTTTCATTCAGCGTAGCAGTCTCGGAACCGGTTGCTTCCTTATTCTTTGATTTAACAGCTGATTCAGACTCACGGGTTGGATCAAATACTTCAAGTTTTCTTTTCTCGGCTATAACACCAGGATTGGAAACTATACTTGCTGAATCTTTTGATGCTTTTTTAGCGGCCCGCGATACTTTTCTTGATGCTCTTCTCTCTTCTCGTACTGAAGCTTTCTCAGAAGCCTGTGGTGCAGGAGTTTCCGTAGTTATACTCTTCAATACAGGTTCTTCTGTAGTCGTTTTTAATTCTGTTTTTTCTGTTACTTCAGGTTTAGCCTGAGCAAGAGGCTCCGTGATTGTTTGTTCAGGTTTATCATCTCTGTTTAGGAAGAAATATACACCTGTTCCTATTAAACCTGCCACCACCAAAGATGCTGCAACTTTAGTGAACAACGTTGCTTCACCAGGTGCCATAGAAGGAGACACTGGTATATTTTTAAGCATAGTCTTCAGTTCTGCTGTGCGTGCACTCTTAATGCCCTGTATTAATTGCTGCTGTGACTGATACTCACTTTTTAGTTCAATATCAGCATCTAACTGCTTTTCAAAGGCTTCTTTCTCCGCTCCGCTCATGCGGTTTGACAAATAATCGTCTAATAACTCCAAATCTCTTTCTACTGCCATGCTATTAATCTAAAAAGTCCTTCTCAGAATACTGAGCTTTTATTAAATCATCGAGTTTCTTTTTGCATTTATATTTTTTTGTTTTGGCTGTGTCAGTGTTGGCGAAACCCAGTTTGTCGGCAATGTCTTGCATAGACATTTCTTCAAAATAGTAATACATCAACACTTTCTTACAAGTTTCACCAAGCTGATCGATGCACTTGGCTATAATCTTTTCTTTTTCTGCCGTTTCTGTATCCAGTTCAACGGGTGAATCTTTTTCTTCGTTTGAGAGGCGCTTTTTTCTATCTAATTCTTTTCTCCACAGATTTTGGCAAATGCTGTAGATGAACGTGCTCATTTTTGATGTCAGCACCAGGTTACCCGAGGCTGCCTTTTGCCAGAAAACAATCAGGGCATCCTGATATACATCCCTGGCCTCTTCTTCTGTACCACTATTAGAGATGACCAGCTTGGTCATCATCCTGTAATACTTCTTGTACAGTATCTCAAGCGCCTTCTCGTCACCCTTGCAGATGCGTTCGAAAATCTCCTTTTCGTTCAAATTTGTGCTTGACTTGTATACCATGATTTGTTGTGCTGGTAACCCTACTGTTACGTTTTTGTGTTGTATTCGTCGTTAAATATACATGGAGCTACGGTACTTTTAACCACGTTTGTGTTCGGAAGAATGGTCCCCAATATCCACGCACTAACAATGATCCATCTTCAATCCAGATTTTGCAACGATAAACCTTGCCATTTTCAGGGTCAAGAATGGTGCCTTCTCCATACTCATCACCATCCTTTACAAGGTCCTTAATAATCTCCATGCCGATTATTTTCTTATTGAAACGTGCATCGCTGGCTTCACATTTATCACAAACCGGATCTGGATCTTCTCCAGGGTCTGGATATATCTTGATAACCTTTCCATAAATTTTACCGCTGCGTTCGGTTATCTCTACTACCGATTTCTCTTTGGAAGTGTTATCATCAATGGTTTTCCACTTGCCAACTACCTTAACCTGGGCGATGCAAAAGTTCGAGAGCAGAAGTAAAAACACAGTTAATCTCATTCCTGTAGAGTTTAAAACTTACCAAAAATAAAAAAAGCCCCGACATTTATCAGGGCTTCCTTTAAATCTATCGAAAAGAAGATTAATTCTTGATTACTACTGACGCTGTTGAAGCTTGTGTAACAACTTCAATTTTAGCTTTCGAATCAGTTTTTAATTGCGCGTCCGCAGGTTTAGTTTTAGTTGAAATGTGCGGAGCAATGATCAGGGCAACGATAGATGTTAACTTGATCAGAATGTTCATCGATGGTCCGGAAGTATCTTTAAAAGGATCTCCTACAGTGTCACCCGTTACAGATGCTTTGTGAGGTTCAGATTTTTTAAAGTATTTCTGCCCGTTGATTTCAACACCTTTCTCAAATGATTTTTTAGCGTTATCCCAGGCACCTCCAGCGTTTGACTGGAACATACCCATCAATACACCAGAGACTGTTACACCGGCAAGCATACCGCCTAACACTTCAGGTCCGAATGCAAATCCTACAATGACAGGGGCAAGCAATGCGATAGCACCAGGAGCAATCATTTCACGAATAGAGGCCTTTGTTGAAATGGCAACGCACTTCTCGTACTCAGGTTTAGCCTTATATTCCATGATACCAGGAATCTCTCTGAACTGACGTCTAACCTCATTCACCATGTCCATAGCAGCGCGGCCCACAGCAGCAATTGCCAATGAAGAGAAGATGAAAGGAATCATACCACCGATGAAAAGACCTGACAATACAGGGGCTTTGTAGATATCAATAGCACTGATACCTGATACACCTACGAAGGCAGCAAATAATGCAAGAGAAGTTAAGGCCGCAGAAGCAATAGCGAAACCCTTACCAGTTGCTGCAGTAGTGTTACCTACAGCATCAAGGTTATCGGTACGGTGACGAACTTCTTCAGGTAACTGGCTCATTTCAGCAATACCACCAGCGTTATCGGCGATAGGACCAAAGGCATCGATAGCCAGCTGCATAGCAGTAGTTGCCATCATACCAGAAGCAGCAATGGCTACTCCGTAAAGACCAGCAAGAGCGTGAGAACCCATGATACCTGCAGCCAATACGATGATTGGTAACACAGTGGATTCCATACCTACAGACAAACCACCAATGATGTTGGTAGCATGACCTGTACCAGATTGTTTAATGATTGACAACACCGGGCGTTTACCCATAGCTGTATAGTACTCTGTAATCATACTCATTAATGCACCAACAACCAATCCCAGGATGATAGCCAGGAACACGTTCATTGATGTAAATTCGGTACCTCTGTGTACAAGTTTCTCAGGCAACAAATGCGTTACTGCGAAGTAAGAAGCAATGGCTGTTAAAACTATAGAAGACCAGTTACCAATGTTCAATGCATTCTGTACGCTATCTGTTTCATTTTTAATACGAACGAACCAGGTACCAACAATAGAAAACAGAAGACCAAGACCTGCGATCAACATTGGAAGAAGGATAGGAGAGAGACCACCAAACTTATCGCCAGTGGCATCAATTTCCTGACCTAATACCATGGTAGCAAGAATAGTAGCTACATACGAT
>DATCRE010000224.1:0-4639 GCA_036569145.1 Cyclobacteriaceae bacterium | reverse complement strand
GGGAGATTTTTATATGAATGCTCCTGGTGGCAAACTCACCCTTAGTCTGAAAGAAAGTAATACTGTTGCAGGCGACGGAACAACATTTAATATAGGAGGAAATTTTAATCTTGTTGCAGGACAAATCTTCGCCAATGATGTAAGTACAGAAGTAGGATATTTTAATTTTATCGGCACCAATGCCATTCATACTTTTCAAAATGAAGATAGCATAAGTGGTGCCATAAGTTATAGTGTAGCAAAAAACAATACGCTACACCTGGTTGGAGAATCATCTCTTAGTGGCGGTACAAACAGTTCATTCACACTGGGCGAAACATCAGGTGGAGCTACATTAATTGTTGAGTCGCTCGATGCTAATGGTGCTATTCAACAAGGCAATAAAGGAGGAAATATTCGTGTAGGCAGTGGCACGAATAGAATCTACTATGCAAATTCTACAATCATTTATAAAGGGCAAGCAGCGCAATTCATTGGTAATGGTCAGCCAGGAACAACGGATGCTGGCACAGCTACTAAATCTTTAATAACCATTATTGATAATAGTTTTGGAGTGAGCTTAAATAGCACTACAACAACTACCATTACAGTGGCCGGAGAATTACGTCTCAGTCACGGCGACTTATCAATCATAAATAATTCATTCGCTGTAAATGGAGACATTAATCTTGATGGCGGAAGTATTAACATGAATACTTCGACAGGTAAGGGTGCAAAAACATTAACTGCAAAATCAACACTAAATCTAGCCGGTGGACAGATAAATTTGCTTAGTGGCAATGCCAATGGTGAGAATGCTACATTGGCAATCAATGGAGATTTTATCGGGACAAAATACTTCACCTTTACAGGCCCTAATTGCAGAGTTACTATTGGAGGCACTTCTCCTTTACAATTTAGTCGCGCATTTCCCATTGATCATGCTGCAAAACTTGAACAGCTAACCATAAACCGGAATGATGCAACGTTGGTTGTAGATCAAAACTTGAATATTGGCAATGAAGTGAATACTTCAAGCGGCCTTACACTTGCCGGTGGTGATCTTCAAATGAAAGCCGATCTTAGTGTTGACGTTAATTTAAAACTGACTTCAGGCACACTTTACTTTCAAGATCATACACTTGAATTAAAACGTGCCATTACCTGTACTGCACAAACCTCACCTACACCATCCGGTTATCTTTCTGGCAATGATAATTCAACATTAAAGATAACGGGATCTTATAGTAACTCAGCAGCACTCAACACATTGCTATTTTCACCTACAAGTAATACGGTGGGAACGATGATCATTAACCGAACAGCACTTCAGAGTCTTCCACATGTTACGTTGAAAAATTCGCTGCAAATAGCACATACCTTATTTCTTACAAATGGAAAATTTCATAACCCCTCCGGACTAACCATGGCTAACAAGTCGACACTTGTGCGAACAAATACTTCCGCATTCTATGATGGAAGTGTTGCTCCGTTGGGAGGCGCTTATAAAGTTTTGTATTCAAATGGTAATTCAACAACACCTACTAAACTAGTTACTGGTATTGAATTGAAAGGTTTGGTAAGTAATCTTGAAAACAATTTTAGTGATACGTTAAAACTTTCTGACATCGTTGTTGTATCTGATACTTTGGAGATCAACTCTGGAAAATGGCTATCAGGAACAAACAATGTTACATCGAAAGTTTTGGTAAACAAATCCATTTTTGTTTCTCCTGATACATTAATACTCACAGGTGACTTTATAAATAATGGCACATATTATCATAACAATGGTCAGGTTTCCTTTATTGGCACATCAAATATTACAGGAACAACAAAACCTGTTTTCAATACAATAAATATTTCAGAAGTTTTAAGTTGTCCGCGCAATTTCAACCTGGAACTTCAAGGCGATTTTATCAATAACGGAGTCTTTAATCATTCAAGTGGTACAGTACTTTTTTCCGGCACAGTTGCACAGAAAATAAGTGGCACATCTAAAACTGAATTTCAAAATATAAATCTTGTCAATTCATCAACAAGTCCTTCACTGTTTATCGAATCAGACTGCGATCTCTTCGGTGTATTAACATTGACTGCAAATACAGTAATGGATGCTGACGGCTCCACAGACAAAAGCAACTTAACACTTCGATCAACAAATGATTCGCCTAGTACTGATGCTGCCATCGCAGAACTTCCTTCAGGTGCCGCCATTCTAGGAGAAGTAACTGTGCAACGTTATGTAAGTGGCGAAGGAAGAATCTATCGTTATTTATCCTCACCTGTTAAAAATGCAACAGTGGCTGATTGGATGGATGATTTTCCAGTAACAGGAAAATTTAAAGATCCTAGTACATCAACACAGTGGTCAGCGATGTGTGGTTATCCTGTCAACAGTAAGACTACATCATTATACTACTATGACGAAACGAAAGCCAATTACATAGCCTATCCATTAGAAAATACGCTGGCCAAAGAAAGTATTTTAGAAACAGGAAGAGGTTACACCGCATTCATGCGGCAATGTGCAGAGGCTGTTGTAATTGACGTGAGAGGCAAGGTTAATCAAGGACAATTACAATTACCTGTTACTTACACGTCAGACACTTTACAATACATTGGTTGGAATTTAGTTGGTAATCCATATCCAAGCTCGATAAGCTGGGAGGCCGCAGGTTCAAACGGATGGATAAAAGAAAACATCGCCAAAACTATAGCTATTCGTGATAACGGGCTCGGCACTTTTAAATACTGGGATGGAACGGGAATTCCTAACGACATACAAGAAGGTGAAATTGCATCTGGCCAGGCTTTCTGGGTTCGTGCTACAGGAGTCAAACCAAAGCTTATTGCACAAGAAGGGATCAAATCACAAGGCATTTCATCTTATTTTCGAAAAGCTCAGCCATCGGCACTCATCATAGAGCTTAAACAAAATGAAAAAAGTGATATTGCCTATATCAAGTTAAGACCTGAAGCAAGTGAGGGACTCGATGATTATGACGCCGTTAAATTAGATAACAGCTTCTTCGATATCTCAACCTTATCAGTTGATACTATAGCATTAGCCATTAATGCCATGCCTGAACTTTCATGCAGTCGCGGTATACCTATAAAATTAACCGATTTAACGAATGGAGATTATACGTTGAATTTTTCATTTACAGAAGATACGTTAAACACGCACATACAACTTCATGACAATTACACCGACACAAGTTATCCATTACGTTGGAACAAACCTTTTACATTTACTGCTAATGATAAAGATACGAGGCATGATGCCATTCGATTCACATTATTTATTTCTACCGATAAAATTTCGGAGCCTGTTATTATCACAGAAACTCTATGTGCTTCAGAGAATGCTTTGATTGTTACAAATACCGACACCAATACTTATTATAGCGCCTGGCTCAATACAGATGAAAAAATATCCGGTGATGTCAATGGATCAGATAGCGATACGCTCCATCTTTCAATAGATGCACATCTCTTAAAATCGGGAACTAATCAGATTTATCTTAGATCTAAAAATTCTTGTTACACTAGTAATACAACATTTGAATTAAAGTTTTCAAATCCATCAATAGATTCTGTTTCTGCTAATCACACTTGCCTTGAAGGCCCAGTTACATTGTACATTTATCCTGACTCAGCAACTTATACTTATAACTGGTATACAGATAAAAATTCATCAACTCCCATGGCAAGTGGTCAACAGTTTACAACACCAAGTTTAACTGAAACTAAAACCTATTATGCTTCTATAACTGAGTCTTCAGGTTGTGAAAGTAGCCGCGTTGAAGCCATTGCTAAGATTGTAAAATATGAAGAACCAACTATACAGGTAGAAGGCAACATGATGAGCACAAACTACACAAATAATATTCAATGGTATTTCAATGACATTGCTATATCGGGCGCAGATTCATCAAAAATTATGGCTAATAAAACAGGAATATATTCAATACAGATTAACATCGATGGATGCACTGCCAAAGCTGAAATGCCATTCATTGTTACGGGCATTGATTTACCTATTCCTGAATTGAATATTTATCCTAATCCTTTTAATGATTTCCTCTCTATTGAATCACTCAAAAACATTAAGAGTGTTAAACAGATTTGCATTTATAACAGCCAAGGTACAGAGCTTGACATTCCAAACCACCAACATGAAGACAAGATATACTTTAATACTTCCAGACTTCCAGCCGGATTATATCTGGTTCGATTAAAAGTTGATGAGAATAATTTTTCGGTTTATAAAGTTGTAAAGGGTGACTGAAGTGTTGTGGGTGATTACGTCATGCGGAGATTAGGCATCTTATTCTCCGCAAAATATGCGGAGAATATCTTGAGAATGCGGAGAATAATGGCGTTATTTACCGCATATTTTGCGGAGAATGGGCAGATACATCCACTTACTAAAGGAATGGCCAGCTTTCAAATGGGAAGACGATAAAATCATATTGCCACTTTCTACCGTGCGACACAAGCAAGGCCGACTTCTTGGAAAACTAGAGGGCTTAGGTTTTAGACTAAGAGAAGAAGCCACATTAGAAACATTGACTCAGGATGTAATCAAGTCTAGTGAAATTGAAGGAGAAAAATTGCCAGCAGATCAGGTACGTTCGTCCATTGCCAGGCGTCT
>DATCRE010000223.1:0-2169 GCA_036569145.1 Cyclobacteriaceae bacterium | reverse complement strand
AAGATATACTCTCGGCCAGCGCCAAAGAGGGCAAAGGGATAGAAGAGATTTTGAAGGCTGTGGTAAATCGCGTGCCAGCACCAAAAGGCGATCCGAATGCACCGCTTCAGGCGATGATCTTCGATTCGGTTTTTAATTCTTTCCGCGGCATCGAAGTTATCTTCAGAGTTGTTAATGGTACAATTAAAAAGAATGATAAAGTAAAATTTGTTAGTGTCGGTACTGAATATGGTGCTGATGAAATTGGAGTACTGAAATTAGATAAATCACCACGTAATGAAATCAGTGCAGGTAACGTTGGTTATCTCATCTCCGGTATTAAAGTAGCGAAAGAAGTTAAGGTGGGTGATACCATTACACTGGTGAGCAACCCGGGTGAAGCCATACATGGTTTTGAAGATGTTAAGCCCATGGTATTCGCCGGTATCTATCCAGTAGAAACCAGTGAGTTTGAAGAGCTTCGTGCTTCTATGGAGAAACTTCAACTCAACGATGCCTCTCTGGTTTGGGAACCGGAAACATCAGCAGCGTTGGGCTTTGGTTTCCGATGCGGATTCCTCGGCATGCTTCACATGGAAATCATCCAGGAACGTTTAGAGCGCGAATTCGGAATGACGGTAATTACAACGGTTCCGTCTGTGCAATTTAAAGCATACTTAACCAATGGTGAAATTGTTGATATAAACGCTCCGTCTGAAATGCCTGATCCTACAACGATGGATTACATTGAAGAGCCTTACATCAAAGCACAAATCATTACCAAGGCAGAGTACATAGGTTCTATCATAAGCTTGTGCATGGATAAGCGTGGCATGATCAAGAATCAAAATTATCTTACGACGGATCGTATTGAGATGACTTTTGAAATGCCATTGTCTGAAATTGTATTCGACTTCTTCGATAAGCTGAAAACTATTTCAAGAGGTTATGCTTCGTTAGATTATCATTTAATCGGCTTCCGTGAGTCTGATCTTGTTAAGCTTGATATTCAATTAAATGGTGAAAAGGTTGATGCCTTATCAGCCATTGTTCATAAAACAAAAGCACACGACTGGGGTAGAAAGCTGTGTGAAAAATTAAAAGAATTATTACCACGCCAGATGTTTGAAATTGCTGTGCAGGCAGCTATCGGTCAGAAGATCGTAGCACGTGAAACAGTAAAGGCTATGCGTAAAAACGTATTGGCAAAATGTTATGGTGGTGATATTTCGCGTAAGCGTAAACTTTTAGAAAAGCAGAAGAAAGGTAAGAAGCGCATGCGTCAGGTGGGTAACGTTGAGATACCACAAGAAGCGTTCATGGCCGTTCTTAAAATTGATTAATTAATTAGTCCACGGTCCACAGTCGACAGTCAACGGACTGTGGTCAGTGGACTGTCGACTGTCGACTAATAACATGACTGAAACAACAACATACGCACTTATTGATGGCCGCAAGGTTTCGGCTGATATCAAGCAGGAAATCACTCAGAAAGTTGCATTGCGTAAACAGCAAGGCAAGAAAGTTCCTCACCTCGCTATCATCCTGGTGGGTGATGATGGCGCCAGCCAGACGTATGTTGATAATAAAGTTAAATCGTGCAAGGAAGTAGGTTATCATTATACCATGATGCGCTTCGCCGATACAATCAGCGAAGAGAAATTGATGAAGCACATCGATCATGTAAATGATGATGAAGATGTTGATGGATTTATTGTTCAATTACCGTTGCCTGCTCATATCTCTGTTGAACGCATTACTGAAAAAATTCGTGCTGATAAAGATGTTGATGGTTTTACTAATCACAACTTCGGAAGCATTTTTTCCAAAAGCCCGTTGCTCATGCCTGCTACGCCGTTTGGTGTAATGGAATTGCTTCGTCGTTATAATATTGAAACAGAAGGAAAACATGCTGTTGTAGTAGGAGCAAGCCGTATTGCTGGTGCGCCATTAAGCATGATGCTTACCGAGCAAGGTCATGCTACAGTAACGATATGTCATAAGTTTACAAAAGATCTCGCGAGCTACACACGCTCAGCTGATATTCTGCTTGTTGCTGTTGGTCGTCCAGACCTAATCACTGCTGACATGGTTAAAGAAGGTGCTGTTGTTATTGATATAGGCACTACCCGTGTTGAAGGACCACAGTTTGCAAAAGGCTGGGCTATTAAAGGCGATGTTGATTTCAAA
>DATCRE010000222.1:0-6921 GCA_036569145.1 Cyclobacteriaceae bacterium | reverse complement strand
CATACATGGCTTCATGAATTGAAGCACGGTTGGAATGAATCCATGTTCGTAATTTTTCAAGCTGTTCTTCTCTGGCTTTTAAAGAAATACTTCTCTGTTTTTTAACCAGCCTTTTTAGCTCCTGAAAGGTCGTTTCAATCTGGTTTGCAATTGTTATTTCCTGTGTTTCTGCCATATTATTAAAATTATGCAATAGGAAAGTGAAAGTCCAATGTTAAGAAATTGTTAACAATATTGTAGTTGTGTTACCTAAATGTTAAATTGATCATAAATAATATAACATTTAAGTAACGTGAAGTTGATCAGATTGATATTGGCCGTGAGTTTAATGATTCCGATTTCCGGTTTCAGCCAATGTCTACAAGTCTATGCTGATGATTCAGCCTCCTCTTCCAAAACAAATTATTACATATCTCAATTCCTGAAAACTGATCAATCTGATTTAGTTTCAACAGAGAAAATCTCTTCGTTCATTAATAAGTTAGATGAAAAGAAAGAAGCCTTTAAAAATGAGCATGACTTTTTACATTATCTATTTGTAAAGACTCATCAAAAATTACTCAAAAACTATACAGAGTATTGTTCCTTTAGTTCTCTAATCAAAGATGGAACTTACAACTGCCTTACGGGTACAGCACTTTATGCAATTCTTCTTGATCACATTGGTATCGAGTATAAAATTATAGAAACGAACTATCACATTTTTCTAATTGCCAATACAACTGAAGGTGAGATTCTGTTTGAGGCTACAGATCCTTTAAATGGTTTCGTTGATTCATCGAAGAAGATTGAGCAACGGATATCGACTTATAAGCAGAATGAAATATTTAATGCCGATCAAAGTAAGAACTACTATAAATACTCATTCAGTTTATATAATACAGTATCCATGTCACAACTGTTAGGATTGATGTATTACAATCTTTCCATTGAATCTTATAACAGACATGAGTTGCCTGCTTCCATAAGCTTTCTTGATCAGGCGGTTAAACTTTATCAACAGTCACCACGCATTGAGGCATTCTCAAAGATTATTCTGTTAACAGTTTCTGAAGGAAATGTTACTGCTTCTGAAAAAGAAATCTGTTTAAAACAAATTCAATCGTTGCGTAAAAAGATGCCAGGTCTGGCCAGCAACAGCGCCTTTTAATTTTCAAGTACGCGTAACTCGACACGTCTGTTCAGGCGGTGAGCTTCTGGCGTATTGTCTCTTGATAGTGGCTGCGTTCCACCAAAGGCTTTTGTTTTAATGCGGACTTTGTTTATGCCTTTTGATACAAGATAGTCTTTCACAGCATCTACACGCTCCTTAGAGAGCTTCATATTATCTTTTGGATCGCCCTGATAATCTGTATGGCCTTCAAGCTGAATAACCATGGTCTTGGCTTCTTTCATCATGTTGACAATAAGGTCTAACTCACTATAAGAATCAGGACTAACCTTTGCTTTACCTACCTGGAAAATCAGGTTATTCAAGCGCATCAGTTGACCAACCTCGTGAGTCTTTGCATCTGGCGCAGTGCCTGCAGTAAGTTCAATATCTTTTAAAACCTTTCTGTCTGCATTAGCTTCAACGGGATCAAGCATGTACTTCACAGTTGCAAAGCCTTGCGCTTCAACAATGATAGCATACTTTTCTGCATCGAACATGGGAAATGAGAAGGTGTTGTTATTGATAACACCAACACGATTGCCGTAGGGCAAACTCTGATACGTTATTCTAGCTGTGACAGGTTCTTTTGTTGAAGCATTTAATATTCTTCCTTCAGCATAGATCAAACTATCAGTTTGTGCGAATGAACTAACCGTTACAAAGACTGCAGGAATAAACAGTTTAAAAAATGGCGTCATAAGACTTTATCGTTTATAACTTCAAGATTTTGAATTCGACCCTGCGATTTTTCTTGCGCCCCTCTTTAGTTTCATTTGATTCTATTGGCTTAGTTTCTCCAAAGAATGCTACCTGGATGCGATCGTTAGCAAACTCTCCCTTTTCAATCAGATATTTTACAACCGACTTTGCACGACGTTCCGACAGGCCAAGGTTATAAGTCTCGGGTCCTGTTGCATCAGCATGACCATCAATTTCAATTTGAAGCGTTGGCTTCTCTTTCATCAGTTTAACAATCCGATTCAGTTCCGGGAAGGATTCTGGTTTTAACGTTTCCTTATCGAAATCGAAGAAGATATTATTCAATGTAAGCACAACATTTTCCTGAACAGGAACTACTTTAATAGGTTCTAGTTTAAAGTCTTTATGATCCAAAACCATATCTGATGTTATGTTTCTTAAGTCAAGGTTTTGTCCTTCAGAGATCTGATCTTTTGCTTCTGCGCGAACTCCATATAAATGACCTGCTGGTAGTCGAATCTCATATTCGCCGGTTTTCGGATTTGTTTGAGCGATACCCATTTCTTTTCCATCGGGCAGACGTTCATAAACAATTTTTGCTGCTACTGGATTGCCGTTGGCATCAACAACTTTACCACGCACAGTAACCCAAGGTTCCGGGTTTTTAAGAATTGGCAACTTCACCCTAAAGATATCAGTGTTAGTTTCTGTTACACCTCTTGAGTAGTAAGCAAAGTCACTTGATGCTGGTATGTTAAAGAATAAATCTTCAAGTGGTGAGTTAATTTCAGGGCCAAGGTTTTCCGGCTCTGACCAGCTTGTCCAGGTATCATCTAAACGTTTGGAAACGTAGATGTCACTACCACCATAACCACTAAAGCCATTAGAAGAAAAGTATAATGTTTTATCATCTGAAGCCAGAAACGGCGCTGACTCAACACCTGCTGTATTTACGACATCACCAAGATTAAGGGGCTCAGACCAGATGCTATCGCCTTGCATAAAGCTTACATACATATCTCTGTCACCATAAGAATCTTCACGTTCAACTGACATAATTAAGGTTTGTCTGTTGTTGGTTAAGAAGTAGTTAGCTTTTTCATTGAAGTTATAATCATTCTTAATGTTAAGGCCAACGGGCTTAGTCCATGTTCCACCAACATTAGAGCTGATAGAAACACCCGCTTGCATTTTACCATTGTCAAGATATTTATTGCCTAATACAATAATAGCCGATTTACCATCAGGTGTTACGGATGAGATTGTGTTAACAAAGTTTGGAAATTCATTGTTGAACTGCTTCATGTTTTTTGCTAACTGCCAGTGACCGGCTGAATCTAACTCTGAATACCAGATGTCTTCTTTATCTTTCACACCTCCAGAATTCTCAGGGTGATTTTGTCTGCTGAAATAAAGTGTTTTGCCATCTGGAGAAAGAAGTGGATTCATTTCATTGTAGTCACTATTCACATTCTTATCCAGTTGCTCAATAGCAATACCAGATTTTAATAACTGAAGTTTCGGTATGTCTGCGATGATAGGAAAGTTAGAATCTGAAATTGCAACCGCATCGATGCCAAAGTAATCGGGAACTGCGGCTCCATCGAATTCAATTTTTACGGCTTTAACTTTATAGGTTGTAGTTTCAACAAAGAGATTCAGCATTCTTCCCTTTAATGGGACTGACATTGGATTGAGTGAGTTAACTACATACTCTTTGCCAGCTTCATCATATACCAACACTCTGTAAATAGCACTAGGGTTATGCGATTCTGCTATAGCGATCTGACGAATGCTTAATGGTTTTTCAAAACCAAGTTTAAGAAACTCTTTGCGTCCTGGTTTATCCGGTGACCATGCATTGGGGCTTTGTCCACCGGCGGGAAGAACGTTAGGCTTACCAAGCGCCTGGCTAGCCGAGTATTGAACGGGTGTAAGTTCAGATGAAAACTCCATTACTTTGGAAGCCCACTGCACAACCTGCGCCTGTGCTGTTACTCCTAAACCTACTGTCAAAAAGACTAAAAGTAAAAATCTCTTCATGAACGTTTTCCCCTATTTATTTTATTAGAGGATAAACATAGCTAAAAATTTAAAAAAGGCCGAAAATACAGCGGTAAAAGGATGGATTTTTACCGGAAAAGAGGATGAGAGAATGTTCAACCTCTTATTGATCTATAGCATGTTTATTAAAAAGTAAGAAGCCAGCATGCAGCAAAACACCAAACTGATTCTCTTTGTCGTCATAGTAATTCGCACTCAAGCTAACCGGGCCAATGGGTGAATGATACACTAAGCCAACAGTGCTGGCTACAAAAACATGATTTATCGCCGTGGATTTGGCTGCTTTCTGAAGCTCCCCTTGCTCAATATATTCAAGTGGTTTAAATACATATCCTTCGAGACGCAGATCTAATTTCTTGTAGAGTGTGAAGACATTTCGCATGCCGCCTGCCAGATAATTAAACGATCTGAAATTCTGGAGCAGCAATGTTCTGCTATCTTGTAAGGGAAGGAATGCCGGCGCGTTTATAATTGTTCCGAGATAGTTTTGAAAAAAAGTCTGATCCGAAATAACACCTTCGAGATAATATCCCGGATGAAACCAACCTACTTTAAAATATTGCTCAGCTGAAATTTTAAGCCTCGCCCATTGATGATTTGCCTTCATCTGCTGATCGATCACAGATGTGTTGCCTGGATTGAATTGTTCATTAACATTAAAATAACTGGCACTAAGTGTAAATGCTTTTCCTTCTGAAGCATATTGTTTCCGGTTTAGATCGCTTGTTGAAAGATTGAAGTTTAATTTATAACCCTTAAGTCTTAAAACATCGAGTGTATCGGTCGTTACAAAAACATCATGGTTATCATAGCGATCAACATTATTAAGTCCTTCAAATGAAACAGAACTTTTGTATCTACTGCCAATGGGCACTCCTATTGTCAAGCCTATTCTTCTATCGAGTCGTTTTAAAATGGTGGGTGTGATAACTTGTAAAAGGTCATTGCTTGACAAGTAATTGTAGCCGTTAAAAACTATTTCAGGCTCAACATAAAACTGGTAGGGAAAATCTATCCTGGTTTTGATAACAGCCGATCGATAAAAATTACCTGTTTGAAAACCGGTGTAGACATGAACAAGTTTACTTCCGAAATTGAAATAATTCAGACCTAAAAAGATGTTACTGATATCTCGTGATGCAATTACTCCACCAAAGTCAACCTGAAAATTTTTCTGTGGACGACGTGTGAGCTGAAGTCTGAAGGTTTTCTTTTTCTCATCGAACAAAATATTGGGATATGCATTTCTGAAATAATCTTCTGACACCAACCTGAAGTAGTCACGTTTTATTTGATCAAAGTATATTGGCTTGGGGTTTGATGACTTGATATGAAAAACGTGTGAAATATATTTTCGCTGCTTGGAGTTATAGGTTCTAAAGGAAACTCCTTCAAACACCATTGGATAACTTTTATTATTAAAATTATTACGCTTATCCATTACCTGTTCACAGGTTCTTCGTTCAGCTACTTTTCTTTTGATCTCATCAATCTGTCGTATGGTTTGAACATAGCCGCTGTCTATTAGTCCTCTGACTCTTGCAAAATCAAAAGCTGTATAACCGTTCACGTTAGGTTGAATGTATACTCCGTTCACAGGAATATCCGCGGGATTAGAGTTATCAATCAACATCAGCAGCAGCGAGTTGTTAATCAGTTTCTCATCTTTATCATAAGGATATTTGTCATAAATTTTTGTTGAAACATTTGATCCGATAACAACATCAGGATTGAAATCGCGAATGGCAACATCTATTGGAAAGTTGTTATAGATTCCTCCATCAAAAAGATACTTGCCATCTACTCGAATTGGTGTATAGAAAAATGGAACTGTCTGTGTTGCTCGGAGCGCATCATTCAAAATTCCTCTTGATAACACTACCTGGCTTTGTGTAAATATATCAGCCGCCAACACCCGAAGCGGGACAAAAAGACTATCAAAGTTATTTTTGGAAATAGCTGCTGCCTGTGCCATTTTTTCAGCCAGCACAAAATTAAGAGACACATCACTTGTAAGGGTTGTGCTTAACTGTAAGTTATATGTTGAATCTAAACCAAGATTGACTTTTAAGAAGTTGGGATTCTCATCACTAAGGTGGTAAAAGTAATTATATCCTTTCTCTGATTGTCCGTTAATCCACCGTAGAAAACCTTCTGATGTAACGATGTCTTCAATTTGATCTGGACTTAAACCTGCAGCGTAACATCCACCAATAATTCCGCCCATTGAAGTGCCTACAATGTAGTCAATGGGAATATTGTTTTCTTCAAGGGCTTTGAGAACGCCAACATGGGCCAGACCTTTAGCCGCACCACCACTCAGTACCACTGCAACTTTCTGGGCTCGTGCTAAAAAAAACGAAAGGCAAAAAATGTAACTAAAGAGAAAGCGTTTCATGCTGGTTGAAAGACCTCATTATCATTAAAAAGATAACGAATTTACTGTCTTCAACGAAGATATGAATGAAAAGATTGTCTTTGTTACCCGTTACTGAAGCAGAGCCATAGGTTGTGAAGGCTGCTGAGGCATCGGTATCTTTTTCAGGCGCTCGATGTACATAGATTTTACCTTTGAGAAAGATTCTTCAAGTTCTTTTTTCACAGGTTCTGAAGGAGGTAAATCGACTTTTAATGCATCAACCTGAACACCATTTCTCCAAAAGCGATAACATAAATGAGGGCCGGTTGCTAGGCCGGTGCTACCCACATAGCCTATTGTTTCACCTTGTCTCACACGCATTCCTGCATGAATCCCTGCCGCTATTCTGGACATGTGCAAATATTGCGTGGTGTATGTTCCGTTGTGTTTGATTTTAACATAATTACCATTGTTGTACTTAAACTGAGCTTCTTCAACATAGCCATCGCCTACCGTACGAATAGGTGTACCCGTTGGCGCCGCGAAGTCTGTTCCCAGGTGAGCTTTCCAACGTTTCTGAACCGGGTGAAAACGATTCATGGTATAGCGTGAACTGATACGCGTAAACTCAATTGGATATTTCAAC
>DATCRE010000221.1:0-2109 GCA_036569145.1 Cyclobacteriaceae bacterium | reverse complement strand
GGTTGAGCGCAGTGATGTCCTGAGCGAACAGCAATGCCTTCCTGGTTTAAGGCATAACCAACTTCTTCAGTTTTATATCCTTCGAAAACGAATGACAACACACTGGCTTTATCAGGCGCAGTGCCGATCAGGCGTAATCCTGGGATATCTTTCAACAACTTGGTAGCATACAGAAGAAGATGATGTTCGTATTGACTAATCAGATCAATTCCAATGTTGGTAACATAATCAATAGCAGCACCCAGACCCACAGCATCAGCAATGTTGCCAGTACCTGCTTCAAAGCGTGAAGGTGCATTTTGATATTGAGTGTGCTCAAAGGTAACATCGGCTATCATGTTTCCACCACCTTGCCACGGTTGCGTTTCATTTAACAATGCTTCTTTTCCGTAGACAACACCTATACCTGTAGGACCAAAAATTTTGTGACCTGAGAACACAAACCAATCACAATCAAGAGCGCGAACATCAACGCGCATGTGCGAAACGGATTGGGCTCCATCAACCAGAACTTTAGCACCAGCCTGATGAGCAAGCTCGATAATTTGTTTAACAGGTGTAATAGTTCCGAGAGCATTCGATACTTGTGTAACAGAAACCAACTTTGTTTTTGAGCTTAATAATTTTGTATACTCATTAAGCAAGAGTTGTCCATCATCATCAACTGGGATTACTTTTATTTTTAATCCTTTCTTTAAAGCCAGTTGCTGCCAGGGCACAATGTTAGCATGATGTTCTAAATGACTTACAATAATTTCATCACCAGCATTGAGATTTTGTTCACCCCAGCTTTTAGCAACAAGGTTAATAGCTTCTGTCGCGCCACGCACAAATACAATTTCATTAACTGACTTTGCATTTAAGAAAGCCTGAATTTTTTTACGCGCACTTTCATAGGCATCTGTAGCACGAGCGGCAAGTTCGTGCGCGGCCCTGTGAATGTTAGAATTCTCGTGTTCGTAAAAATAACTGATGCGATCAATTACCTGTTTTGGCTTTTGTGTGGTAGCTGCATTATCAAGCCATATTATCGGACGACCGTTAACATGTTCGCGCAAAATTGGAAAGTCTCGCTTAATGAGATTAACATCAATAGGAGCACCTGCTATGGTTGAATTTTTATAAGCCTCAGTTTTTTGTTCGCTCAAAAAATAAAATACGGAATCAGATGTTGCAGATAATTGTGGAGTTATTGCTGGTACATGTATATTCTTTAACAGTTCGTTTAATCCATCATTGCCTGGAATGTGAAAAGGAATATTATCCAGACCTGGAGAAAGATTATTTTGTTCGTGTTGAGAAATATAACCAGTACTACTACCAACGCTTTGACTTGATGCTCCTGGTGAAACGCCAGATCCAAATTGTGATTTAGGGATGAAGCCAAATCCGAATGTATTGGGGTATGAAAAAGCATTCACAGGATTTATTAAATCTGAATTGCTTTGCACGTTGGAAGATTTTCCTTTCAGCGATGCAGCGTGAGGATCATGAAAACTTGTCTGCGGATTTTTTAGATTCACTGCATTACCATGTTGTACTGCTGAAGGAGAAACACCACTCCCCGCTACAGTTGGTGATGCTTGCTGCTTATCTAAAATGGGCGAACCACTTTGCAGATCTTTTAAGGATGAGGAATTACCTGGCGATGCCGTAGGTGATGCTCCCCCTAACGATTTTTGTGGATCGTACAAACTGGTTTGTGGATCATTCAAATCAACTACCTGACCTTGCTGCAAAATTGAATTCTGTGTAGCTGCAAAATTATTTTCAGGCTTAGTAACAGTGTTTGCAGTGCCTCCTGGTAAACTGGCAAAAAATTGATTGGCTAGTTTTTCCAACACAGCTATATCTGGTAATCCCTGCAAGCTAGTATTTGTATTCATGGTAGTTTCCTATTTCAACATCATCCAAAACAGCAATAGCATCGTCTACTAATACAGCTAGTGAGCAATAAAGCGACACCAGATAAGAAGCAATGGCTTTATCGTTAATGCCCATGAAGCGTACTGATAATCCTGGAGATTGCTCGCCTGGTAAACCTGGCTGATAAAGACCTACCACACCCTGACGACTTTCGCCTGTGCGAAGAAGAATGATTTTTGATTT
>DATCRE010000220.1:0-15254 GCA_036569145.1 Cyclobacteriaceae bacterium | reverse complement strand
GGCAGCAGCATGAACGATGTAAATCAAAATGACATTCAGTCAGTAGATGTTTTAAAAGATGCATCGGCTTCTGCTATTTATGGAACACGTGCTGCTAACGGTGTTATTCTCATTACCACTAAGCGCGGCAAGTTTGATAATAAAATGAGCTTTACGGCTAATGCCTATACTGGTGTTTCAGACCGAATTAAAACATTGGATGTACTTAACGCCCCTACCCTCACAACATTAAAACAAGAATCATTTAACAATGACGGTGCACCAATTCCTGCAGTATGGACCGACACACAATATCAAACGCAAAAAACAAACTGGCAGGACAAAGTTCTGAGACAAGGAACAACGAATAACGTGGATCTATCCATCAGGGGCGGTGGCAAATATTCATCGTTCTCAATATCTGGTGGACATTACAGCGAAAAAGGTATGATCGGCAATTCGTATTACAAGCGATATACACTTCGTATTAACTCAGATCATAAAATCGGGGAGAAATTAAAGATTGGCCAAAATCTGCAATTCACTAATGTAAATGATAATGCTCCAAATACTTTATCTGCACAAGATGGATTGTTATGGAGCGCTATTCGTTTTCATCCAGGCTTGCCTGTTAAAAATGCTGACGGTTCTTATAGTTCAAGCATAGCAGGCTTTGGTGATATTAATAACCCATTGTATACTATTAACACAATGGATAAGAATAATGCCAAGAATCACATATTGGGAAGCATCACTGGCGAACTTGAAATTATCAAAGGCCTGAAAGCAAAAACCAACCTGGCTATGGATGCTAATTTTGCTGACACCAGAAATTTTGAAGTTAAAATTGACAACCAGTATCGCCAGACAAACTATAATCAATTAACACTTACCAATAATAAAAACTGGTCATTCCTTCAGGAATATTTTCTCTCGTATGATAAACAATTGGGAGCACACACTATTTCAATTGTAGGTGGTTATACATCACAGACATTTAAAGAAATTTATTCCAAAGAGATAGGAAGAGATTTCCCAAGCGAAGATCCCGATCTCCGCTACATGTCGATGGCAACTACTATCGTAAATCTTGGATCTGATAATGGCGGACGAAATTATAATGCATTACAATCTGCCTTCGGTCGTGTTAACTATGCTTTCAAAGATCGCTACCTGTTAACAGCAACATATCGTGCTGATGGATCTTCAAGATTCAGACCAGGAAAACAGTGGGGTTACTTCCCTGCCTTCTCAGTAGGCTGGAGATTATCAGAAGAAGAATTTATTAAGAATGCTCTACCCTTTGTAAGCAACTTGAAATTAACAGCTGGTAAAGGGGGATTAGGAAATCAAAGCGTTCCTTCTAATCAATACTTAGCGTTGATAAGACAAGGTGGAACATATAATAATTATGCCTTTGGCGGCGGTGGATCTCAGGCACAGATACAAGGTACTGCTCAAAGCTCTATACCTAATTACAACATTGGTTGGGAAACAGCAGAGATGTCGAACATAGGATTAGATGCAGGCTTTCTTGAAAATCGTATCCAGTTAACGATGGCTTATTTTATCAAGGACACAAAGAACATGCTCTTAATTCCACCAGCATTAGGAACGTTTGGTAAAGCAAGCATTCCATTTCAAAATGTTGGTGAGTTAAGAAATAAAGGTTTAGAACTGGAACTATCCTATCGCAAAACAGTGGGCGAACTTTCTCTTACAGCAAGTGGTAATGCTACCTTCATAAAAAATACAATTACCAAACTACAAACTCAAGGCAGCTTTCTTCAAACATACACGTATGGCAGAACTGACCAGGAAGTTACCCGCAGTTATGCAGGCAGTTCGTTTGGAACATTCTATGGATGGCAGGCAGCAGGCATATATCAAAACCAGCAGGAGATAGATTCAGATCCGAACATAGCAAACGATCCGAGAAAAGCTGAAGGTCTTATACATCCCGGTGATGTTCGTTTTGTTGATCGTACAAAAGATGGAATCATAGACGATAAAGATCGCACCATCATTGGCAATCCTACTCCAAAGGTTACGTACGGACTTAATCTCGGCGCAACGTATAAAGGCTTTGATCTTAATCTTTTCTTCCTTGGTGTAGGTGGTGTTGACATCTATAATGCAGACCGCATGCAGGGACTTAACGCAGCGTATCCATTTAACTTATACCAGGAGGTTACAAAGCGCTGGCATGGCGAAGGCACCAGCAACAGCATACCACGACTTAGCTCAACCGATCCGAATATAAATTTCCGTACTTCAACGTTGTTTGTTGAAAGTGGTGCATTCTTCAGACTTAAAAATGTGACATTAGGTTATACGCTTCCTCAGTCTGTAACAGATGCACTTCATATAGGCAAAGCAAGATTCTATGTTACAGGTCAAAACGTTTTTACAATAACAAAGTACAAAGGTTTAAATCCTGAGCTCGGATACACGAATGGAAATAATAATGGAATATATCCACAGATAAATGTTGACTATGCTCAATATCCATTAGCGAGAACATATACATTCGGTGCAACTATTTCTTTTTAAGCTATGAAAAAAAACATGATACACATGAAAAATATAATAGGCACTAGCGTATCATTCTTTTTAATGATACTGATACTGGTAGGCTGCCAGAAAGATTTGCTCGACACTACACCTTATGGCCAGATTACAACGGCTCAATTCTGGCGTAATGGCGACGATGTAGTAGCTGCCACAAATGCTATCTATACACCATTACTGGATGAAGATGGTTTTGCCCATACGGAATATACTTTTGATAACAGTTCAGACGATATGGTGAGAGCCGGAGATCATGGTGCTTCTGAAGCTCAACTAGAACTCTTTACCTTCGATGCGTCAAACTCACACATACTTAATACTTGGTCAACAAAATACGAAGTTATATCAAGAGCCAATGCCTTATTGATTAATAGCCCTAAGGTAACTATGGATGAAACGCTTCGGAATCGCTGCCTGGGTGAAGCTTATTTTCTCAGAGGATTTGCCTATTGGAGATTATCCGTAATATGGGGCGAAGTTCCTATTTTACTTGAAGCAGATGTTCTCTCTAGCAATTACAACAAGGCCAAATCTACACTGGCAGAAGTACAGGCTCAGGCAGAATCAGATTTTCTGAAAGCTGTTGATCTGTTACCTGAAACTCAGGACGACAGTAATCTTGGTCGTGTAAATAAAGGATCTGCTTATGGTTTTTTAACAAAGCTTTATCTTTACCAGGAGCAATTTGCTAAAGCTATTACTACTGGCTCGATGATTACTACAAACACTGCCTATAAATTAGCCGATAGCTTTGATAAGAATTTTCAACTCGCTACTGAAAACAATCCCGAAATATTATACAGTCTGCAATATGAACAGGGTTGGACAACTGATGATTCTCCTGCATGGTATCATACGCCCGGAGGTTTAGGTGGCTGGGGATTTCACGAACCCATTCAGGATCTTGTAGATGAATATGAAGCCGGAGATCCACGACTTGATTATTCTATTTTCAAACCTGGTGATCAGATTACAATAAAAACAGATTCTGTTTATACTTTCAAAACCGGTGATACACGACTTACAGGTTACGCTTTCAGAAAGTACACTAACTTTACAGATGGTGGTGACATGAGTCAAAGTCTTAATGCACCATGGCTTCGCTCTGCCGACGTATATCTGTTGGTTGCAGAAGCCAAGATTCGTTCAGGTCAAAGTGGTGATGCAGAAATAAATGCTGTTCGTGATCGTGTTGGTCTCACGCCCGTAACAAACGCTACGATGACAGAGCTGATGCACGAGCGTCGTGTAGAGTTGGCTGGTGAAAATGATCGCCATCAGGATTTAATGCGCTGGGATAAAGCTGGTATTGTAGATATCGTTCAACTCTATGCCAAAGACAGAGGTCCTTATAAACCAGGAAGAACTTTTGTTAAACCTAAGCATTATTATTATCCACTGCCCCAGCGTGAAATAGACTTAAGTGGCGGCGTGTTAATTCAGAATTCTAATTATTAATTGTAATAACGTGTAAACAGAATCATTATGCGCATTCCATTGCTTCTGTTTGTATCTGGTTTTATTGGTGTGTGTTGTACGCAACCACCTTCTGACAGAAAAGAACTGATTGTTGGTTCATGGAAGACAGATTCTGTTTACACGTATTATAATGGCTTCGGATTTACCCGAACAGATATGGAAGAAACACCTCTTCAACATTATCAGGCAGACGGAAAGCTGAAGATGACACGAGAGGATGAAACAAGATTTTTTTTCTATAGCCTGCCAGCAACTGATAGCCTGATTCAGCAAACCCTTGACAGGAAAAATCTGGGTAGCTTTAAAATATTATTACTGGATGAAAACAAACTGATTTTAAAAAAAATAAAATCTCCATTGTTCTCAGGTAAAAATCAGGAGCGATTTGAAGTGCGTTATTTCTCAAGAATAAAATAACGTTGCGGTTTAAAGCATTCAGCTTGTTCAAACAAAATCTGTAGTACGAAATTAAGTTCGTTCATTAACCAAAATAGTTCTTATGATTATCAAGAGTCACACAACCGCTGTTGTGATAACCTATAGTATTGCTATAATTTTATTTTTGCCAATTACTGTTCGCGCGCAAGTAGCACCCACACCCCTCGGGCCAATTCCTAATGCACGACAAATTGAATGGTATCATCGTGAAATGATTGCTTTTTTTCATTTTGGTATGAACACTTTCACCAACGATAACGAAGGCGATGGAACAGCAAGTCCCGAAACATTTAATCCCACTGCACTGGATTGTAATCAATGGACAAGTGTTCTTAAAAATGCCGGCATTACAAGCGCCATTTTTGTAGCCAAGCATGCTGACGGTTTTTGTAACTGGCCTACGGCGCATTCAAATTACTCCGTTAAGAATAGTGAATGGAAAAATGGAACCGGCGATGTAGTGAAAGAATTTACAACTGCCTGCAAGGCTGCCGGAATTAAAGCAGGCATTTATCTTGGACCACATGACAGGCATGATTCGCGTTATGGAACGGACGACTATAGCGATTACTATGCAAGCCAACTCTCTGAGTTGCTACGAAATTATGGTCCGATATGGGAGATCTGGTGGGATGGTGCAGGGGCCGATAAATTAACACAGGCATACTACACACGTTGGGCTGATACCGTTCGCCATCTGCAACCAAACTGCGTTGTGTTTGGCACAAAAAATTCTTATCGCTTTGCTGATTGCCGTTGGGTAGGAAATGAATCAGGAATAGCAGGCGATCCATGTTGGTCAACGATTAATCCTTCCTCTATACATGAAGAAGCTGATCACATTTCTGAATTAAATCACGGCGAAATAAATGGAACAGCTTATGTACCCGCAGAAGTTGATGTTTCCATCAGGCCGAGTTGGTTTTATCATACAGAAGAAGATGCACATGTGAAAACTGTTGCTGATCTCTGGAACATTTATTTCAATTCCGTTGGACACAACAGTGTATTATTACTGAATTATCCTCCTGATAAGCGTGGACTTATTTCAGATATTGATGCGCACCGAACAGATAGCTTGCGATACCTCATCAACGGCACATTTAAAACCAATCTTGCCAAAGGTGCATCTATCAAAACACTTCATTCACGTGGTGAAAAATATAAGCCCTCTAACATGACAGACGATCTTGAATCAACATATTATGCTACGACGGATGCTTATAGTACTGACACTATCGTTTTTGATCTTGGCGCTGTAAAAACATTCGATGTATTAATGCTACAGGAGGTGCTTGAACTCGGACATCGCACAACGGAGTGGTCAGTTGATTATTCGACCAATGGAAAAACGTGGACTTCCATTCCTGAAGCAACAGCAAAACAATCTATTGGCTATAAGTGGCTTGTGAAATTTAAACCTATAAAGGCTTCAAAAGTTCGTCTACAAATTACAGCAGGAAAAGCCTGCGCCGCTATTCACACTTTTGGTCTCTATAAAACGCAACTATCGAAAACATCATCAGGCAAATAAAGAAGTCAAATGAAACATCGGGGTAATTATATTCTAGTATTGCTTTGTGCATTAAGCCTAAATCTTTTTTCACAACCTAACGAAACAAAAGTTCAGCAATGGAAAGATCTTAAATACTCCATGTTTATTCATTACGGAATTTATTCCGTGCTGGGCGGTGTATGGGATGGTAAGCCTGTTACAAGAGGATTAAGCGAACAGATTCAGGCACATGCCGGCATCTATAGCGATACGTATGCTGCTGTAGCAAAACAATTCAATCCATTAGCCTGGAATGCCGATAGCATAGCGTTGCTTGCTAAAAGAAGCGGTATGAATTCCATAGTCATCACTTCTAAACATCACGATGGCTTTTGCATGTTTCACTCAGCATACACAGATTTTAATGTAGTGGATGCGACACCATTTAAACGCGATATTGTAAAAGAATTATCCGATGCCTGCAAGCGTCATGGACTAAAATTTGGTTTATACTTTTCACTTATTGACTGGCACTTTCCACAGGCCTCTCCTATTTCCAGTCATAATTCAGATTACATCACACCTGAACATCATGAGTATAATAAAAAACAAGTAACAGAACTTCTCACCAACTACGGAAGCATTTCAGAGCTGTGGTTTGACATGGGCTCACAGAGTGCAGAGCAAAGCAAAGAACTTAGCAACATTGTTCATACACTTCAACCCGATTGTTTGGTGAGCAGTCGTATTGGCAATGATATGGGCGACTTCACCGTTATGGGCGATAACCTCGAACCAGATTATAGTATAGGTGTGCCGTGGCAATCGCCTGCATCTTTTTTTGATGAAACATGGGGCTATCGTTCCTGGCAGCAACGCGGCCGTGAGGATGATAAAGTGAAAGAAAAATTAGCGAGCCTCATCAGAGTAGTGAGTCGCGGTGGAAATTATTTATTAAACATCGGCCCCAAAGGCGATGGTTCCACTGTAGATTTTGAAAAAAATGTTCTGTTAAAGATTGGAATATGGCTGAAGAAAAATGGTGCTGCCATTTACAGCACACAGCCAGATCCATTTCATCAAAGCTTCGATTGGGGAAACATTACAACATCAGCAAATAAAATGTATCTCATCGTCCGCGCCAATCCAAATGATGAAACCATCTCTTTGCCCGGTTTAAAAGGAAGCATTGCCAACGTGTATACACTTGCTGATAAAGCCAAAGCGACATTCTCATCGAACACTTCGGGAGCAACTGTTCATCTACCCAAAGGATTCAATGTCTCTGAAGAGTTTAAAGTAGTGGTCATTGAATTTAAAAAAGGATTTACAGTTGAGCCTGGCAATATTGTGAAAGAGAATAATCATAAAATTATTCTGAATAGTGATAATGCTTTTAAGTTCTATAGCAATTCGTGTATTGATTATAATACGCGGTTTAGAAGCACAGTAAAAGAATCATGGACAATTACATCTCAAGCCACAAACACTTTCACTCCTGAACTTTATTATAGTGCCGAAGAAAAAGGAAAAGAAATTTCCATTGAAATCAATCATATTGAACAGACTGTTAGACTAGAAGGAGATGAAACTTTATCACTTAAAAATGATCCAGCATCCATTCAATGGACAAATGTTTATAAGCTCGGCCCAATAGAAACAGGTTTTGAAGGTGCCGATGGAGATCTCACAAATATTAATACCAATAACTACTGGCCTGCAAACACCAATAACAAGTGGGAGCTACAAAGCAATTGGCAAAGCAATAAATCATACTCATTGCCTGCTGATGCCATGATATCCTACTATCTTCTCCAGGAAATCAATACAAAAAATGATCAGCTTGTTTTAGCAGAGATCACCAGCGGCGATGGTGTTATTGTTTTTCTGAATGGGAAAGAATTGCTCATCCATCTTAACGCCGCAAAAACAGCAACGCAACATGATGTAGTGTTCCTCCCATTAAAGAAAGGAAAGAACCAACTGGTAGTAAAATTGTTCAACAACTTTCACAAAGAAATTACGGTTGCTCTCGGTCAATGCGCTGAACAAGTTATGTACTCTAAAAAACTTAAACCTGTCGAGTTGAAAGCAAACACACTGTATCCGGTAAGTTGGAAATTGAAAAATCCATTAACACCACATCAACACATGTTAACACCAAATCTTTCGCTCACCTTCAGCTCTAGATAAACGTATAATTGTTAGAAGTTTTTTCTTCACTCCTTATTTCTACGTCCCCACCATATACATACGCCTGTTACCGGCAGGCTGGCGCATATCAGGCTTGCTATGAAGGCAAGTACTTTTCCGGGAAATCCAAGAATAGCACCAACATGAATATCATAGTTCATCCGAAGTAGTTTATCAGCCGCATCTGCTTGCTCATATCTACCAAAGATGGTATTTACATTCAATTCCTGAAGGGAGTGCTGATCGAAGTAACGATAATCCGTTTTATGATATGTGTCATGATCAGGATTTGCATTCGCTGCAATGGGCGATATCAGTGTTTCCGGAACATGAACTTCTATGATTGATGAGACAGGATATTCTCTCATCATGCGTTGCCATACCAGATCAAGTGCAACTGTTTCACGCTTCACCACCAAAGTTGTATCTGATGGAGGTTCTGAATACGTTACTGATTTTTGTCCGCCAACGGTAGCATACAAGCCATTCGCGAACCATTGAAATCCCCAGACGAGTCCGGTTAACGCAAGCACAATGGCAATGAGCGAACAATAGAAACCGAGAACATTATGAAGGTCATAATTTTTTCTTCGCCAGCGTGCATTCCATTTTATTGAAAATCGTTGCTTAGCTCCATTCTTATTTCTCGGCCACCAGAGGATGATGCCTGTTATAAGCATGACAACAAAAATTAAAGTAGCTGATGCTGTTACAGGCTGGCCTATAGATGGCGGCAACCACAAGTAAAAATGTCCGTCGAGAACAATCTGAAAAAAATCTCTTGTCATATTTTTTACATGCAATACTTTGCCTGTATAAGGATTGAGATAAATAACGTAATAATAATATTCTGGCTCGAAGCTGAAGAAGATCACTTGAGCTGCTTTGTTCTGACCAGCGTATAACACAGCATGTATTTTCTTTTGTGGCAGTTCTTTCTCCGCTATCAATCTTAATGATGAAGGAGGAAGAAAGGAATGATTTTGCTTTTCAACAAGCCTGAATGACTGGGTAAGGTTCTGTATCTCTACCTGGAATGCATAGAGACAACCTGTAATAGCAATTATAAACACCACTAGCCCGGATGTAAATCCGAGCCAGAGATGTAATTTTCCTATCCAATATTTTATAGTATTCTTCTTATTACTCCTCACAATGTATTCTCAAAACTTTATCGCCAGGCTTCCGGTTATGCTTCTTAATTTCTGAGGGTTCATCGTTGTATAACCAATCCAGTATTCCTGGTTAGTGAGGTTATCAACTTTTAAACCTGCCCTGAATTTTGCGTGATCATAAAATACAGTGGCATTCAAAATTGTATACGCTGGTAATGTAAATACTCCCATCGTTTTGCTATTGATGATCTTGTTGTCGCTGGCATAATTTCCACCAAATCCAAAACCTAAACCATGAACAGCACCATGCTGTAAACGATAGCTTATCCAGGCGTTAGCAGCATAAGGTGACATGGCAGTTCCTGGTCTTCTACCTTGAACATCTTCTGCTGACTTTTTATATTCTGAATCATTATAGGAAAATCCGGTAACAATATTTAAGCCTTTTATCGGGTTTGCTATTATCTCAGCTTCGATGCCTTTACTTAACTGAGTACCATCTTGTACAGAAAAATTAGGATTGACCGCATAAGGACGAATGATATTACCTACTTCGATATTGTAATAGCTAATAGTGCTGCTCAATTTTCCATTGAATACGTCCAGCTTAACGCCACCTTCTACCTGGTTGGCGTGTTCGGGTTTAAATGTTTTCCCTGCATAATCAGTGCCTGTTTTATTTGTAAAACCATTTTGATAATTCGCGAACAGAGAGACTTTATCTTTGATAACCTGGTACACCAATCCGAACTTTGGAGAGTAAGCTGTTTGCGTGTAGTCACCGGTGTATTGTCCTGTTGTTTGATCATAACTTCCTTTGTTATCAAAGTGATCAATACGTACAGCCGCTAGTGCAATTAACTTATCTGTGAGGTTGACAACATCAGAAACATAAGCGCTGTACGTATTTGTTTTAAACCTGAAAGGATACGTCCAGGGTTTTCCGTTTTGCAATGCTGAATCAAGTTTATCACCATTGAAGTTTGTGTAGCCGGGAATTGTACCATTCTTTTTTATGATGTCGAAAGGTTCTACACCATAGAATAGTTGATTTGAATTCTGATTGTAAAAATCAAGACCAACTACAAGGCGGTTTTTGATGCTGCCTACATTAAATTCACCAATGAAATTCTGTTGAATCTCCGTTACTTGATCAGTACTGTTCGCTGTAGATTGATCTGCACGAACAAGATAATCTGCACCAGTAGCTGTAGCATCACCCGTAACAACTGAATTGGGTATCACATAGAAATAAGCATAAGGACCATCGGAGAAACTATTTGTGCTGGTGAAATTTGTCTGTGATGTCCACTTTTCAGAAATCTTGTAATCGGCCCTGGCAAAGAAATTAGTGTTTCTTGATTTTTGAAAAATGCTGTTTGCTGAATACGAGCGTTTGTAATCAATGCCAAGCTCTTTCGGATTTGTTGCATTAATTTGTGAGGTTGGATAGTAAAAGAAGATGATCTGCCTGGAAGAATTTTCTCCGCTATACAATTCAGCATCAAACAAGATCGACAACTTATCATTTACTTTATATGATAAACTTGGAGCAAATGCATAACTCTTCGCGAAACCATTGTCTTGAAAACTTCCTTCAGTTTGATAAGCAGCATTTGTTCGCAGCAATATTTTCTTTTCAGCATCAAGTGGTGTATTAACGTCAGCGCTTATTCGGTTGAAACCATAGCTGCCAGATGAATACGCCATTTCTCCTGCAAATTTGTCAAGCGGCTTTTTTGTTACGCGATTGATCAATCCACCATACGATGTAAGCGAACTTCCAAACAACGTAGCTGAAGGACCTTTGATAATTTCTATTCGCTCAAGATTAGCAACATCTATGCTGGAGGTAACTTTACCTGCTACGCCATTTCTCAATTGACTTTGCAGAATGAATCCTCGTGTATTATAGTATGCACCACCATCACCTCCACGACCTGTTGCTTCCCACATTTTCTGAACACCTGTAGCATTTCGAATAGCATCATCAACTGAAAATATAAGCTGCTCGTTGATTAATTCTTTTGAAATAGCAGAGTACACCTGCGGGTTCTCTAATTTCTTCAAAGACAACTTGGAAACATATTCGCTTTCTTTGTTATCAAATGAATTTGTTTTGTAATCCCTGATTACAATTTCATTCAGCTCATGTGCGTTTTCACTCAGCACAATTTCAGGAACAGTTGTTACCACACCTGCTTTTACTTCTACCTGTTGCTCTTTTGTTTCCAGACCAATAAATGATGTTACTAATGTATAGCTACCTTGTTCAATATTTTTTACTTCAAATTCGCCGTTTGCATGTGACGAAGTACCTTTATTCAATTCTTTTAAAGCAACATTTACATAAGCTGCAGGTTTGCCATCCGATGTTTTTATAATTCCTTTTAAAGAGCCTTTATCCTGTGCATAAAGACTACCGGACAGGAGAAAAATAAAAAATAAAAATCTTTGAGTCATATCAGTGTGTTAGTTTAATGGGCCAAAGATGTGGCCGGGTGATGACTCGTGAAAACATAACGGTGAATATCTGTGAATTTTAGCCTTTGCAGGGTAGCGTTACATCACCTCTAAAGGGTAGTAATTGGAACTTCAATTGCCAGATCGAGAAGAGTACTAGTTTTGACGGCAGTTTTAAAACGATGCTTTTATAATTTAATCGGCTAAAATTAAAGGGGCGCTCCAAATAAATTTTCATTAATCAGCTCAATTTCATAGAGGCACAGGATAGATGTTTAAACATTTCGATCTTCTATAATCTTCCGTTGCCAACCGCTATGTGTAATATTTTCCATCCGAAATCTAGCTTTATATTTTTTAAATCCTTGATTTTGATACTTTTCAAAGGCTTTCATCTCAAAAGTTATTTTTTTACATGAGTACTAATACTCATAAAAACCGGAGTAAGATTTTGTTAAATATTGCTAAACCTGATAACCTATACTTATATAGCTTCGCATGATTTGTATTCTGTATCAAAAAGAAATCAGGTCTTCAGGCTAAGTTCATATGCTACACGAATGCAAGTTTTGCTGCAAAGAAATTAATTGACTTTGCAATCTTTATTTTGAGGTTAAGAGTCCCAATATGCCGGAGATTGAATTGTGTGTACCGTTAGATTAATTCACTTAGAATGTATTTTTAGCTATGAGCATAGTTCAAAAGCAACAATGATGTGTTGCTCTTATTCAAGATTTTTTTTTACATTTTTAATCTATAAACCTTTAATCCATGAGTTACAAATTAGACCCAGACATTGGCAAACCCATTTCAAAAGAAACTGCGGAGCGTTGGATTCAAAATCACCGAGACAAACATCCGCATAAAGACGAGATACGTGCTCGCTTTTTTGGAACAAACATTATTGAAGAAATACTGCACCAGGACTTATGTGTAGGTATTCGAATTTATTACGCTACGAGTGATGAAGGAGAAAAACAATTGCTCCTTGTTGGAACCCGCGAAGACGGAAGCAACATCTGGCCCGACGGTGCTGGCGATAGTACGATAACCAGCAAAGCTACTGGAATTATTGCCGATGCATCCAGTCCTTGTCCGCCTTATTGTTAACGACAAACAGTTAACCAAAAAAAATCCCCTCTTACATAATGAACTTTGAAACGTTTGGCATAATCAGAATCATTTCTATTGTTTCAGTATTACTGCCATTATCTGTATTTTTTATTGCTCTTTATAAGAAGAACCTATCGTATACAGTAAAAGTATTAGGGGTTCTTCTTATAATAGCAGGGCTGTCTGATTTTCTGAGCGCTATTTTATACTCTGCATTCAAATTCAAACCCAATCCAATCATTAGCACGTATGTGCTGTTACAATTTATTACCCTCAGTCTTATTTATAAAAATTCTTATACCCGTCGTTGGAACAGGATCATGACTAACCTTGTCTGTATCTTATTTACAATTTTCGCTGTTATAAATTTTTTCTTCATTCAGGGTGTCCAGGGATTTAATTCATATTCGTTCGCGATATCGGCAGTTATATTTATCATCCATGCCCTGTTGTTTTCTTATCAGTTACTGCTTGAACTGCCCGAAAGACACATTGAGAAAACGTATATGTTTTGGGTTAACTCTGCTGTGTTCTTTTATTTTGGAACGAACCTCTATCTTTTTGCCACAGTAGATCGCTTACTTTCCCAGCAAGACACCAGCCAGTTTCTGCTCTCCTGGGCCATGCATAACGGATCGAATACATTGAAAAATATTATGTTCACCGTTGCTCTTCTCGTAACGTTGCTGAATGAAAATCAGTCTAAATTGAAGTAGCATAAAATCATTTAATGCCTCAAACTAAATAACTCCATTGTTCAACACAAAGGCCATAAGTTCGGAAGCATTGTGAACATTTAGTTTTTTGAAAATATTTTTCCGGTGGGTTTTCACGGTGTCTTCGGAGACAAATATGATTTCAGCAATTTCTCCGTTACCCTTTCCGTCAATGATAAGTTTGATTATCTGAATTTCTCTTTCACTTAATCTATATTCTTTGGCATCTTGTTCTTTTTTAAAATCGTAGATCCAGTCAAAGTAAGACTTACCACTGCTCACCCGTTCAATGGCATTAATCAAATCAATCGTTCCTCGGCTTTTAAGTAAACAACCATCGGCACCAGCTTTTATAAGTTGATTGACAAAAGTTTTTTCAGGATACATGGTAAGAATGATTACTTTAATAACCGGATGATTTTTCTTTATCCATTCGGTACAGTGAATGCCATTCATTATCGGCATATTGATATCGACTATGGCCAGGTCTGGCAATTCTTTTTTTATAAGATCAACAAGTTGCTGACCGTTATGCGCTATTCCGTTTACTATCCAGTTTGTTTTTCGTTTGAGTACTTCTTTCAATCCATCTACCACAATGGGGTGATCATCGGCAATGTAGATTTTTAATTCTTTATCAGTTTCCATGTGGAATGGGGATTTCAATAATGAATGCACTGCCGTTTGGTGAAGATTGTATTTTCATATCGCCATGCATGAGATTTACACGTGATTGGATGTTTTGCAGCCCCATAGATTTATTAGCGGCAGCTTCAACATCAAAGCCAACACCATTATCTTCATGAATGATGGTTATCTCACTGTTAACCTGGGTGATCTCAAATCTTATCTGAGAAGCCTGGGCATGTTTTAACGTATTGGTGAATAATTCCTGCACAATTCTGTACAGGTTCAACAATGAGTCGCCATCTTCAGGAGATCGTTGTACATCAATGATTGACGTAACGTTTATTTTTCCCGAATTTGTTATCGCTTCGCAGAGTTGCTCGATGGCGGCTGTTAAACCAAAATTCTTTAATGTGCTGAAGTCAAGACTGTGTGCAATCTTTCGAACTTCTGTTGTAAGGTTTTCAATAAGATGATTTATCTCATTGTTTAGTCTGTCAACCTCAGCTTCTGATGGCTTCTTTAAAACCAGGTCGCTGTAAATCTTAAGCGTCGCGAGCAGGTTGCCTAAATTATCATGAACGTCAGATGCAATTCGTTTACGTTCTTCATCTTGCCCTCTAATCAAAACATAGGCTGACTCAAGCTCTTGCTTTTGCAATAGTTTTTCAATGTCGCGATAAGCTCGTTCTTTTTTAATGAGCTTTCGCTGAAAAAGAAAAGCTATAGCAATAATAGCCACCAACATCAGCAGCATAGCCGATGTACCCAGTACCAATGTCACAAGATCATTGATTTGCGCTTCGCCAACCATAAACCAAAAGTTAAGAGTATGCTTTTAATAATGTCGGAGCAACTTCGGATAAGCCACGCGTTATAGAAAAAGCCTTGCGCCTTCTGCGACAGAACTTTGCTCGACACGATGTATAAAAAAAGTGAACCTGAAAAATAAATTAATAAGGCTGTTGTAATCATAAACACTGGCGACTTCTCAAATTCAAGTAAATCTAGTTTTGAAAAAAAATTGAACAGGTAATATAAAGCAACGGCTATCAACAGTATGGT
>DATCRE010000219.1:0-3546 GCA_036569145.1 Cyclobacteriaceae bacterium | reverse complement strand
CATGCTGGCACCTTCTAATGCATCGGCCAGAAAAGGATCATCAAGAGCTTTCTTTTCCAGCTTATGCATTTCAGAGGAGCTTAGCTCACCTCGTAAATATTTTTCGATATCGTGTTTCAGATCATCCATTCTGATCCATACAAATCTTCAGGTTACGTTTTCCATTTTGAATATAGCTCTTCACGCTGTTTAAATCATAACCTGTTACAATGGTTATGTCTTTATAACATTTCTGTTCCATATAAAACAATTGCACACACTGCTTTTGTTCAATGATGAGCTTATCAATACATTTTTCCAGGGCACTTAAATTCTTCTCCATCTCAGGCTCTTCATCAGGATGCACCAGGTTAGCATTTTCCACATGCGTGGGCGAAAATTCTTCAAAATGCCTTCCTTTTTCTGCACGCAGTTTCATCAGGCAATGATTGCGGGCTGTAACGTAAAGCCAGCTTTTGAAGTGTTCAATGTCGTGCTCGCGGACGGTCACAATTAGCTTTTCGAAGATTTGCATAACAGCATCGCGACTCTCTTCACGGTCTTTGAGATATTTCATACAGACCCCATGCACCATTGGCATGTAGCGATTATACAGTTCACCAAGCACAGCCAGATCGCCCGATGATTTATAAAGTCGGGTGAGTTCTGAATCTGGTAGTTGACTGTTGCCGGATGCTCTGTGCATTTTTGCAAAATGTAAAAATAAGAGTGCCTTCTTTTAAAAAAAATTCAAGCAATGGTTTTCGCCAGAAATAAACATACAACAGAAGTTGACAAATTGTAAATCGTAACGGATGTATTAATAAATTTGTTCGTAATCATTTATATCATGTCAAGAACTTACGATCAGGCTGTGTCTACCCGATACCATATTTACAACAGCTTGTTTTTAAATCTGCCGTACACAGGCATTTATCGCACCGGTACGTTATTGCCGTTGCTTCAACAATCATGTGAACAAGGTTTTGAAAAGGGTAAGGACCCCAAGACGATTATAAAGAAGTTCTTTAGTGACTTTGCACCAGGTGCTACGCGTGAAGAGCAGTTTGATTTGCTTTTCAGTTTTATAAAATATGCCGAACGCCAGGTAGTACTTTTTGACTCTGTTGAAGATGCAGCTTTTGAAGAGGTTAATGACCTTAACGGAAAGGGAACACTATCTGCTTTATTACTTCGTGCTTCAGCCGAAGGAGTAATGGAAGATCTGAAAAAGAAAATAGATAATTTCAGTGTGCGTATTGTACTCACAGCACACCCAACACAATTTTATCCGGGTGCTGTACTGGCCATCCTTAACGATCTGGAAGAAGCCATACGCGAACGCAATCTCGATCATATTAATTTACTGCTTCGCCAGTTAGGCAAGACAGCTTTTATCAACAAAGAAAAGCCAACGCCATTTGATGAAGCTGTAAGCCTGTGTTGGTTTTTAGAAAATGTATTCTACAATGTGCTGCCTGAAATTATTATCAAGCTTCAGGAGGGTTTGAAGATAAGACCTGAAGAATGGTCTAATTATGATCTTATCAAAATTGGTTTCTGGCCGGGTGGAGATCGTGATGGTAATCCGTTTGTAACGCATAACATCACGCTTAAAGTAGCACAGCATTTACAACAAACACTTTTGAAGTGTTACTATCGTGATGTTCGTTTTCTGAAAAGACGTCTCACGTTTAAAGGTGTGGAAGAAATTATTGGTCAGGCCGAAAACAAAATCTATCCGTTAGCTTTTGGTAATACAGAAGAAGAGGGTTATGAAAATGCCTCTGCTCTTCTTGATGATTTATTGAAGGCGAGAGAAATTCTGGTTGAACAACATCGCGGACTTTTCCTTGATCTGCTAGACTCGTTCATCTTAAAGGTTCGCATTTTTGGTTTCTACTTTGCGAGTATGGACATTCGTCAGGATAGTCGTAAACATGCTTATGCCTGGGATGCCATCTTTAAACAACTCCAGGTTAAGAACAAGAAGTTAAAAGATTTCGATAAGCTTGAAGAGAAAGATCAGATTGATACACTGCTGAAACTTAAATTCAAACCACATGCTCTTAAGTTCGAAGACAACTTTGTAACGGAGTTGATTGAAAGTATTCATGTTATTGAAAAGATAAAAGAGCTTAATGGTGATGAAGGCTGCCAGCGCTATGTGATCAGCAATTGCCGTTCCGCTGTTGATGTTATTAAAGTATTTCAACTTGCCCGTCTGATATTAGGTAAGGGCGATGATTTCCCATTGGATATTGTGCCGCTGTTTGAAACCATTGAAGACCTTGCACATTGTGCTAAAGTTATGGAGGCACTCTATAACATTCCCGTTTACAGAGAGCACGTAAAGAAACGTGGAGACAAGCAAACTATCATGCTTGGGTTCTCCGATGGCACTAAAGATGGTGGCTACCTGAGAGCTAACTGGTCTATCTTCCTCGCGAAGGAAAACCTGACTATGCTTTCACGTCAATATGGTTTGACTGCGGTGTTCTTCGATGGTCGCGGAGGTCCGCCAGCACGTGGTGGTGGAAACACGCACGACTTCTATGCTTCACTAGGTGATACCGTTGAGGATAAAGAAGTACAGATAACAGTGCAGGGGCAAACGATCAGCTCTAACTTTGGTAAGCATGCATCATGTCTCTTTAACATTGAACAGCTTTTATCAGCCGGCATTGAGAACGCTGTTTTCAGAAACAAGAAAAGTCGTCTCGATGAGAAAGAACATCAGCTGATAAGTGATCTTGCAGAAGAAGGCCACAAATCATATCTCGAATTAAAACACCACCCCAAGTTTGTTCCTTACCTGGAAAAAATAACACCGCTTGCTTTTTTTGGTGACACCAACATTGGCTCACGTCCTGTTAAACGGAGCCAGGGTGATGCGTTAAAATTTGAAGACCTGAGAGCCATACCATTTGTAGGTTCATGGGCACAGATGAAACAAAATATACCAGGCTTCTACGGTGTTGGTACGGCTCTGAAAGAAATGAAGAAGAATGGCAGGCTGAAAGAATTAAAAGCACTCTATAAAAATTCTTTATTCTGGAGAACATTGCTGGGCAACAGTATGATGTCGCTTACAAAGAGCTATTACCCTGCTACAGCTTACCTGGAGAAGGATAGTGACTTTGATGAGTTCTGGAGGAAGATGCATGCGGAATATAAACTCTCTATCTCCATGATACTGGAAGTTTCAGGTCTGGGTGAGTTGATGGAGAACAATCCTGTTAATCGTGATTCTGTAAAGTTGCGTGAGCGTATAGTACTGCCGTTAATTACCATTCAGCAATTTGCGCTTCAGCACCTGCGCCAGCTTGATGCTAATGATAAGCAGTTTGAAAAACAATACAGAAAACTAGTGATGCGTTGCATGTTCGGTATTATCAATGCAGCGAGAAACTCGGCATAGATAATTGTATAAAAATTTTAGATCCCCTGATGAGCTTATAAACGTCAGGGGATTTTTTTGCCAGCTCTTCATCAAAAACTTTCGTTGATCAGCGCATTTTCAGTTAACTTCAATGTGAAATAATCTTAACGGTATGAGACAAAAAC
>DATCRE010000218.1:0-4459 GCA_036569145.1 Cyclobacteriaceae bacterium | reverse complement strand
GGGCCAATCATATCGAAAATGCTGCTCTTTTCTGGCATACTTTGGTTCAATACGCAATTTGTCGACAAAAAGATGTAATCGTTACACCAAAGATTAAAAATTGATGAACGGGATAGAACGATGTGAATTTACTCAAAATCGCAGGACGACCTATAAGTCTGGAGACAAAGTCCTGATGCTCCAATTATATTTCGGTTCTGCTTCGGGCAATTCAAAATATATGACGATAAGTTTTATTTTTGCGTTCTATCGTTGCTTTAGTATGACCAAAAAGACCTTGACCATTGCGCTGCTTTTCCTGATTCAGCTTTCGAACGCACAGGATACACTAGTTCGCTTTAAAGATTTAACCTTTGCCTCCGCTTTTGAGGAAACAATTCTGACTGACCATTTTATAAATAAGAAGACTGACCCTTTCTTATTATTCATGGCCAACGGAACTCTTCTGAACGAAAGCCATCTTAAAAATGACAAGACCAGATTTTATGATCACCTCAAAGCTCTGAAAGAAGATTCTAAAGCTGGCAACAAAAAGAACGATAAGAAAATAAAATATCTGTATGACGATATTCATAAATCATTTCTGCAGAAGTATGAGCTTCAAAATAAATTTGAAGACATTTTTTATAATGGAAATTATAATTGTGTTTCCGCATCAGCGCTGTATGCATTAACCTTTGAAGAATCAGGCATTCCTTATACATTAAAGGAAGAACCTACACATGTTTATCTCATTGCCTATCCCAAAGAAGAACGAATAGTAATTGAAACAACAACTCCTCAATCAGGTTACAGAACAATTGACCAGTCATTTAAGGATGCGTATGTAAAGATGCTTAAAGATCAGAAATTAATCAGTGGTTCAGAGTATGCCTCGCAGTCTACAAGCGCTTTATTCGACAAATTTTATTTTAACAACGAGGTTGAAATAAGTTTATTGAACCTGGTTGGAATTCAATACTCGAATGATGGAATTTATAAGCTGGAAGAAAAGAAATATGAACAGGCTTATCATCAGTTTCAGAAATCATATTTGTTCTTCCCGACTGAACGCATATCGTACATGATGTTTCTCAGTTGCCTTAAAACATTCGAAGAGTTCAAAGACAAACCTGGCAACCAGGCACGTTACCTGGCCGAGCTTTCCAAATTCAAAAAATTTGACATGACCAATGATGTTATTAAAAGTGAATTTGCGCATGTATTGCAAAAAGACCTGATTGAAACAACAAACAAAGAGCATCTTGAAAAATATTACAACGAGTTATATCCGGCGCTAACAGATACGTTGCTTCAAAAGGAAATAAAGTTTCTTTACAATTACGAAAACGGAAGATCGCTTTACAACATGGCTATGTTTAAAGAAGCTATACCCTATTTTGAAGAAGCATTAAAGATTAAACCCAAGAGTCCTGAAACCAATAATATTCTTATCAACTCAATTTCTGAATCATACTCTATGCAGCGTAATGCACCGGAACTCATTTCCAAGCTTGAAATGTATGGACAGAAGTATTCATCTTTAAACACCAATAAAAATTTCAACCGTTTATTGGTTAATGCATACTTGGTACAATTTCAACGCGATTATGATTTTGGAAATATTCCTTCTGGTGAAAAATATCGCAGCTCTTTTGAAACATTTATGGACAAAAATCCTTCTCTCGAGATTGATCCTCAGCTATTGGGAAGAGCTTATTCTTTAGCGTCTGTTTATTATTTCAAGAAAGGACAAGTGAGTAAATCAAAAAGTATTTTAAAGAAAGGATTAAGCTACGATCCAACCAACTACGAGCTGTTGGTTCGTCAGCGAATGATTAATTAATGCTATCGGTTTTCAACAGCAAGATTATAGCTAGCCTTAGTGAAATAGTAATTGCCTTGAGAGGTTTTTAGTTTAGCAATGAAACTTACCTGCTCCATACGAAAACCTCCCTGGGGAACATAGTATTCTTTATTCAGAACTCCTTTTTTCACCGGGTACATCTGGCTCGCATCTTCTCCAAGATACAAGCCATCGGTAAGCTTGCCTTCATAATATTCAACATGATGCGAGCCATCACTCATGGAAAGCTGAAGTATATAAACTTCATCCGTAAGCATACGATCGATGGGCTTGATTACCAACCTAGGATATTGGGTTTTCAATGAGCCATCAAGTAAATATTCTTTTAAACCCGTTATTGGTTTGCCTTTACGATATGGCGCCTCATACGCCAGCGTTCCATCTTTTCTGTATTTTATTTCGATACCATCAACCTTGCCGCTATCATAAGGCACTATCATGTAGGGCTTTCCATCTTCATAGAATTTCTTTACCTCACCTTGCATCTTATAATTCACATAATGTATCTCCTGAAACAGTTGACCATTCTTATAGTAATCACGAACAATACGATCTTCATCGTTGTGAATGTATTTGATTCGTTGTAGCAATGTTCCATCATCGGTATAGACATTTTCAAAGCCATCCGTATAGGCAGGCTTGGTGTCTGATTTTTTACAGGACGAAAAGTTTATTCCTATCAGGATAGAAACACAGAGGAGGGTAAATCGCAAGAGGGTCATTTATATTAAACGGCTATGGGTGCTTTAATGGAAGGATGCGCCTGGTAATTCACGATTTCAAAATCTTCGAATTGATAATCAAATACAGAAGCAGGTTTTCTTTTTATGTTTAATTGAGGCAATGCAAAAGGCTCACGTGATAACTGTAACCTGGCTTGCTCTAAATGATTCGTATAGAGATGCACATCGCCACCCGTCCACACAAATTCACCAGGCTCAAGATCACACTGCTGTGCAAACATGTAAGTAATCAAAGCATAAGAAGCAATGTTAAATGGAACGCCAAGAAAATAATCAGCACTACGTTGGTAAAGCTGACACGACAGTTTCCCATCAGCAACATAAAATTGAAACAACGCATGGCACGGTGGTAAAGCCATCTTATCAACCTCTGCAGGATTCCATGCTGAAACAATATGTCTGCGCGAATCTGGTTTTTGTTTAATCTGGTTTATAACCTGTGTAATCTGATCGATGGATCTTCCATCAGGTGCAGGCCAGCTTCTCCATTGATGTCCGTAGACTGGACCAAGTTCACCATTTTCGTCAGCCCATTCATCCCAGATACTTACACCATTATCCTTCAGGTATTTAATATTGGTATCACCATTTAAAAACCAGAGCAATTCATAAATAATAGATCGCAGATGAAGCTTTTTGGTAGTGACCAGGGGAAAGCCTTTGGAGAGATCAAACCGTAATTGCCTGCCGAATACGGATAAAGTACCAGTACCCGTGCGATCAGTTTTCTGCGCTCCGTTATCAAGAATATCCTGCATCAGGTCTAAATACTGCTTCATAATTATTTGGAAGATTAAGTATGCAAGTAAGGCATTGAACCTAAAAATCTCAAGCCAAAAAAAATAAAGTCGTAATAATTCTTCTCAAACCATATAACAATAAAAAAGCTACCCCGGTTGGTCCCGAAGTAGCTTTTTATCGAAAATGAAAGGCTTATTTATTAACCGTGTAATTGAATGATACTCTACCTACGGTAATAGTCATTGACCTGTCACAATCACCATTGCCGTAATCAATCGTTAAAGTCTTACCTGTCGTTGTATTCTTGAATAGTTTTGTTCCTTGTACTGGCAAATGAATTTGATTTATTGCAGCACAGCTCGGTTTAAATACAATAGACTTTATAATATCCATAGTATAAGACTTGCCACTACGATTTATACCACTGGCTTGTCCACCAGATAAAATCGTAATGGTAGTATCAGCTGTGTTTACTTCGCGAGTAAAACTTGCTGCTCTTGTAGCCGTACTGCCGTCGCTTAACCAAGTTGCTTTACCATCTGTTAAATTAATTGTATGATCATAAACATCATTTGCAGAAGGCGTTACACATTCAATAACTCTCGTTCCTTCAAGTTTAATACCGTTAATTGAATAATTCAAATATGTGATAGTCGCTTTAAATCCAACAGTTCTAGGAGTTCCTCCCGTATGTATAATTCTGATAGTACCTTTTCTAACGTTACCTCGTTTATCAATACAACCAGAGACAGTATTAAACTCTAACCAGACGGTATCACCGCTTAATGTTGGATTTGCACAAAACCTGTAATCATAATAACCTGTTGCCATTCGGGCTGTCGAAGCATAGTCAGAGGCATTGACAGCCATATCATCAGAATCATCATAATAAGAATCAGTTAAAGATTCTGACGTAGCATTAGTGGCATCTGAGCCGCTAAGCCTGTCGTTGTCTTTGCAGGATACCACAAGTCCAACCAGTGCAATTGCTACAAAACCGGTTACTTTACCAAAAAGAGTATTTGTTTTCATAGTTTTGATTTAATTTTTGACTTTGACTGCCTTTCATGCAAAAGGTTTAATAACGAAAGATATTTTTTTTACATCTTTAAACGAAATGAAAACAGCA
>DATCRE010000217.1:0-6975 GCA_036569145.1 Cyclobacteriaceae bacterium | reverse complement strand
AGATCAGATTAACTCACTGAAAAATCTGAAAGCTAAATGGGAAGCTTTTGGATGGGAAGTGATTGAAAGCAACGGTAATAACCTGGAAGAAATTATCACAGCATTAGAGTTCGCTCAAACACAAGCCAAAAAAGGTAAGCCGGTGATGAACCTGATGACTACCGTTATGGGCTATGGTGTTGATTACATGATGGGCAGCCACAAATGGCACGGCACAGCACCTAACGATGAGCAATTAACAAAAGCGTTAGCACAGTTAGAAGAAACATTGGGAGACTATTAATCTCTTAATCAAACCGAAATAGAAAATGCCAGGCTTATGTCTGGCATTTTTATTTTAACAACATTGACAATCGCATTCGATTGATGTAACAGTTAAGCCATGATCTCTTCGATCTTAATACGATCATCAATCTGCAAAGATGTGAGTAGCCTCAACGTCTTAGAAAACCAAGACATTACTATTGACCGAAGTTAACAACGTTGCACCGAGAAGTAAAGGTTAAGTAATGTTGTATTTGTTGCTGCTCTGCCAAAACTTTATATCTTTATAATACCACCATTAAATTACCTTTATGGAATCCTTCTCTCTCCATCAAAGTCATGGTTCCTTTCAAGAGGCCATTTCTCCTATTACAGTCTTAAAAAGAAACGCATCGATATTTGTCTCACTTCTGTTCTTCTATGCCGTTATACTTATATTGTTAAGTATTTCATTGAAGATGAATGGAGGCAATTTATCCTATTCACTGGATGACACCTTTATTCACATGGCTATTGCCAAACATCTTGTCGTAAACGGCGTTTGGGGTGTAACACCTTACGAATTCTCATCATCATCGTCATCACCGTTGTACACTCTTTTATTAGCTGCATCATTTTATTGCTTTAGCACCAACATGCTGATGCCCCTCATTTTGAATATTCTTTTATCAACTCTTTTATTATTTCTTATCGACGATCTGCTTGTTAAACAAAATCTGAGTTTTGGTGAAAAACTTTTTAGCCTGATGGTGTTTGTGTTTTTTATGCCGTTACCAATTCTTACGGTCATGGGTATGGAACATATTTTACATACACTTGTAACGATCCTGTTTGTTTATGTGTCTGCCAGAACAATTCACAAAACAACTATCAAGCGCATGCGTTATGTAAAGCTTTTATTGTTTGCAGCTCTATTAACATCGAGCCGATACGAAGGTTTATTTATTGTTATTCCGGTATGCATTCTTTTCTTCGTCAGAAAAAAAATCTTGTCAGGTTTTTTATTAGGTGCGGTTTCAATCTTACCGATACTTATTTATGGTATCATTTCATTAAAAGCGGGAAGCTACTGGCTACCCAATTCAGTTTTATTGAAAGGACAAGGAGTAAGTTTATTAAGTGTCGATGGAATCAAGAATCTTTACGAACGACCACTGCTTATCTTTTCTCAGGCGCCATGGTTATTCTCGCTTTCAATCTTTGTTTTTACACTTGGAGTTATCAGGCATTATGCCTTAAAGTTATCTATCTGGAGCACCGGGCAGCTCATGATTTTCATTTTCCTCATTGGAGTACTCTTTCATCTGGAGTTCGCGCGCGTAGGATGGGCCTATCGCTATGAAGCTTACCTGATGGCTCTTGGAATAGTAGTGCTTGCCATGTACAGCAAAGAAACGCTCGCCATTATTTATGAGAGATTAGACTTGCAACAAAAGTTAATTGCTGGTTTTCTGATTCTGATTTTGACGCTACCTATTGTCGGTCGTGGAGTTGTTTCGTTGATCAAATCACCCATAGCTTCTAAAAATATTTATGAGCAACAATTTCAGATGGGTCGTTTTCTGAAAACACACTATAACAAACAACCTGTGTTGGCCACTGATATAGGTGCTATTAATTTTTTAGCTGACCTGGCTTGTCTCGATTTCATTGGCCTGGGCAGTATTGAAATTGCAAAAGCAAGACGTGAAGGCCGATTCGATCAGGCCTTCGTAAAAAATATTGTCGATCAGAAGGGTATTCGAATTGCAGTTGTTTATGATTATGAATTCATCCAAAATCAGCCCGAATGGAAAAAAGTAGCTGAATGGAAAATCGCTGATAATAAAATCACTGCTTCTGACAATGTCTCATTTTATGCCACTAACAAAAATGAAGTGGCACAACTCTTAAGTAACCTCCACTCATTTGAGCATGAACTACCGTCAACGGTTAAAGTGTCCTATTATTAAAGACCCACTCATCCAATCACGTTATAAATTCATGTAGAACGAAGAGATGTATCTTGATTTACTTATCCAGAATGGTAAACTCTACTCTCCTGTTCTGAGCCTTGCCTTCTTTGGTAGTATTTTCTGCAACAGGCTTTGATGAGCCATAACCTTTGGATACAATATTTTGCTGAAGCAAACCTTTAGACACAATGTATTTAGCCACAGCAGCAGCGCGAGCCTCGGAGAGTTTTTGATTTGAAGCTGGTTTACCAACGTTGTCAGTATGTCCGCCAATCTCAATCCTGAGGTCTGGATTATCTCTCAGAAAATTAGCTACGCGATCAAGTTCAGAGAATGATTCGCTTTTCAGAACGGCTTTTCCTGTTTCAAAGAAAATATTATTTAACCGGATTGACTGCCCCACTTCTATCGGCACAATGACAAGATCTCTGCTAACATGTACGCTCTTGGTTTCACTGTTCAGATCTACAGTTTCATATAAAGGATAATAGCCTGGAGCACTTGCACTCAATGTATATGTTTTTGCCAACGGCAGCTTTAGCGAATACTCACGCGTTAAAGAATCTACAGGTGCATGTGCATTTGCCACGCCTTCAACTTTGATGGCAACAGGCACAGACGCTTTTAAAATGCTATTCGTTTTCTTATCCAGAACTTTTCCGGCAATGGTTGCAACTCTATCTTCTTCAGCAAAGAGATCCTGGTTCACAACCTGGTATTCGTCTATCACACTTAAATCAATGGTATCTGCAACAGAGGCATATCCGTTAGCTTCAACCTGAATTTTATGTGCAGCACCAAATTTCATCCGCAATGAGTAAGATCCCCACAAGGTGTCTATTACAACAGAGTCTGCTTTCACGCCGTCGATTATAATACTCGGTTTTGCTTCGTGTGGAATAATTTTTTTATCCTGATCAAGAAGTCTGCCTTTTACCAGCACATAAGCTTGCGGGCCAATTAAAATATCCTGCTGTACTTTTTTAAACTCTTTAATTTTTGTTGCATCGATAGTTACTATAGCAGGCGAATAGTTATCTGTTATTGCGGTGAGCTGATATAGTTTTCCGAGTGGAAGCTTAACGTAGTATGTAGCTGAATCCGGATTAACGGTTATTTGATTTTTAGAATCAGTACCTGCCGTTAGCTTAATGTCTTTATGCAGCAACGGCCTTTTATTTTGTGCATGAAGAATCCGCCCTGTTATAACAATGAAAGGATTTTCCTCAAACAACTTGATTTTATATAGATCAGCTCCACCCAATGATTTTTCGGTTGACGAAAAATATGCCCAGCTACCTTTAGCATTTGTTTTGAAATAAGAATCCCAGCCATTGCTATTGATGGTGTCGCTTAATTTTATCGGCTTACTCCACGTTTTCCAATCATCGAGAGATCGAGAAGTTTTATAAATGGAGTATTGTCCTTTTGCTTCGCGATCACTTGAAAAATAAAGTGTTTTATTATCTGTACTTAGAAAGGGAGCATCTTCACTCAGCATCGTATTCAGCGTTCGAAGCGGTCTCAACCTGTTATACTTTCCACTTGGTTTCACGGTACAATAAAATAAATTACTGCGCTTGCTATTGTATGCTCTCGAAAAACTTAACACGATGTACTTGCTATCTGCACTCATCATTCCGCTACTCTTTAATCCTCTGTTGAGACGCGACAATCTTTTTACACGCAGCATCTGAGGAGCAGACCATACGCCCTGTGCAATGGTGGCTGTCGACAGACCGCGCTTCTTCCAGAATGTACCTTTCTTATTGTAAATACCATTGATTAAAATAATACCATTTGAATTACATGAGAGCACAGCATTGTAACGCGCTGTATTAAGCGCTGGCAGGTGAATAGCGGCCGACCACGAACCATCGGGCTTTAGTTGAGAGTACCATATATCCTCACTATCTTCTGCACCATAGGTATTCTCAGGATGATTAACGCGAACAAAATAAAGTATCTTACCATCCGGGGAGAGTACGGGATTTATTTCATCGTAAGAAGAATTAACGGTAGCACCAAGATTCTGAGGAAGAAAAGCTGACTGACCTAACAGCACGTTACACAGGAAAAATCCCGCTAAGGACAACAAACAAATTTTTATATAACGCGTCATTACAGAATAATCAAAGTTGCTTCTGAGGATGAGGTTGTTTATCTGGCGACTTATCCCAGCCAAACACAAAATTGAGACCTGCTCTCAGATTAAAGTATTGCATGTTATTCAAATAGGGATTAACATCACCATGCGCCAATATCGATAACGGCGCTCTCAGCAAATTGTCACCCACTACATAAATTTGAAGCGGTGCCAGGTTCAACGACAGTCCCAATCCTATATTGTTATAAGCGTTGTTAGAGATTGTATAACTAAGTGAAGTGCTTAATCGTTTTCCAAATTCTCTGTGCACGGAGGTAGAAACACCTGGTGCAAATCGTCCCCTGAACATTTCGGCGAAAAGTAAAACACCTGCATATATGTTTGCTTTAAGCTTATAGGTTCCATTGAGATACAGCTTACCGGGAATAGGTGTTCGGTAACTTCCGCGTGATCCTTCCTGAAATTTGAATCGGGCTTGAAGTGTATCACCTTCATGCTTCAGATAATCAGAATCATTATTCAAGACTCTCTGAAGATCGAAGCCTTTAAATGTATAGTTTGCATTGGCGGGATCAAGCGTGTAAGCATAGGTATCGTTCTTCCATTTTATACTTCCGATATCAATGAGACTACCTCCAACACTAAGCCTGTCATTTACCTGGTAGGTTGCTCCCAGATCAAAAGCAAAACCATTGTTATGTGTGTAATCACGCCAATGATCAGAGAATGAATAGCCATCTTGTGTAAAATTGTGAATTCCCGAAGTGCGGACATCAGCACTGGCGCTGGCTGTTATGGCATAGTCATCATCAATGGCCAGGTTAGCAGTCGCACGTTGTGTTGTGGCATTAGCAAATCCTTTTAAAATTTTTATGCGTGCGCCAACAGTTAATTTTCGATCAACCTTATAAGCGAAACCCAGTCCTGTTTCAACGTATGAGACCGCTTCAACTTTGGGCGAGAGTGAGGCTTTACCACCAACGTAAGCACTCGTGCCATTAATAAAAATACCTGTTAAATCTTTTGGCAACATCAACCGGTTATATTCTTTCGCAGTGATATTGAATGTCATGTAGAGTCTTGGATTCAGTTTCATGCTAAACCGGAAGAGGTCTGCCTGCACTGCGTTGGTGATGTAGTTTTTCTTTTTAAGCTTACTGTATAGTTTCGATAAATCTGCTGTAGTGCTATCACCTGTTTGTTTTGCAAGACTGTTGTAGGCAAAACCACTGTTGGCATATTGAACATAAACCGAAGAGCCAGGCAAACCTAAGGAAAATCTATACTGCGGCATGATGGCCGGATTGAGGTAGTTAACCTGCGGCAATGCATTCATGAAGTAAAGCGTGCCTTCATTCTGAGCAAAGCCGATATGCACCGTGAATAAAAATATAACAATTAAGAATAAGGTTCTTATTTGTCGAATCATAAATCAACTTTGATTTTTGCTTTAACATTCAAACCCAGCTTTACGTCCATTTTATACGATGACTTAAACTTTACATCCGGATAAGTATTTCCGTCTTGCGTTGTATTAACGCGAGCTTTTATGATGATATTTTTTGCCGTGAATATTTTTTTCAATGCATCGCCCGACAATGGAACTGACTCATCAACAACGCCTGCAGAAACGAATTCTCCTGAAGCATCAACTGTACTTCCTTTTATCATATTCGATTGTGCAGGAGCAATTAACGAATCCAGAATTTTATAATGATCGTCAGTAAGATAAAGTTGTATGTTTGCCGAGAGTGGAATCTGGTTAGAAGTTTTAACCCGCAACGATGCTTCTGTAATTTCAGAACGGTCAGCATCTGAAAGATCTATCGCCACAGTATCTCCTAATATAATATTCGAAGCGTGTCCGTACATGGGAACTTCAACATGCATTCTTACTTTTAATTCGCTGGTGTCAGTAATAAAATTATTGCCTGACGAAAGGCCTCTGTTAATTTCTGCTGAAGCTTTATAAAAAAATTGTGTTGGATTAAATTTCAACAACGCATTGGTATTGGTTACCGTTAGCGATGTAACAGCAGAGTCTCCCATAACGGCAGGAAATAAAATATTTACAGGACTCGCCGGCGAAATATTAACAGCCAGCGCACCGCCAGGCTTTCGGGCTTCTAATGTTGTGAACGTAACTCTGGTAGGTACTCCTACCTGGTTAATAACCTGAAGCTCAATTTTAGGTTGCGCAAAAGAAACCTCAGCGCCATTGAGCAATGAATTACCAAATGCTTTGATGTTAATCGTTTCACTATCCAGGCTTGCAGTTTGATCACCGAAAAATCCTTTTACGTATTTGTAATCAAGATTGTGAAATGAAACATTAGCTGTTACTGTAGTTCCAGGTACTATAAAAACAGCATTCGGATTCTTTTTTAAAATCAACATGTAGACTACTGTAATTTTGTTTGCCACTGCTGATGTGTACTTGTAGTTATCAAGCAATATAGTACCAGTATTACTGGTAGTCTCCTGAGTAAAAGATTTTCCTGCAGCATCTTTAAATTCAGGCAAGGTGATTTTTACCGCGAATTTAAAATTAGGATTTGATGGGGCTAATGTTAGCGTGTAATCCAACTGACCTCCCTTCAAAAGTATTTCGGTAAGTTTTTCAGCACCAAGATTAAAACTATCGGTGGT
>DATCRE010000216.1:0-8406 GCA_036569145.1 Cyclobacteriaceae bacterium | reverse complement strand
CCGGGCTCGGCAAGCATCTGCTGAAAATTATCAGAAAGATTTGTTAAGGCAACAATAGCTTCATTACGCGCAGCATTGTATTGTGTGCGATGCGAGGCATTTCGAAATGCATTCCATGCAGATAATATATAGGTTGTACTTGTAAGAACCATTTTCTTCATAGCAGAATGAATGGTATAGTGCTGCCACACTGGAAAGATAAAGCGGGCAGCGAGCGCAGCAATCACCGATCCTACCAACGTATCAATCAATCGCTCGCCAATTAAACTTTTAAATTGAATGGGATTGAGAAAATGAAAAGTGATAAGTACGTAAATGGTAAGGAAAGTAACAAAGCCCAAATACGTTAACCGAAGCAGGCTGTAGGCCATGAGCATGCAAATAATCATGATAGCCATCAGGATGGTGGTGTTGGAAATAAGATATAAAATTCCACTTCCGATAAGCACGCCTCCCAACGTACCTACTACGCGCTGAATATTTCTTTCTTTCGTAAGATTATAGACTGGCTTAAGAATAGTAATGATGGTAAGCATTACCCAGTAAGCATGTCCTAATTCAGAAAGCGAAGCAACAATAAAACCTACCGTTAGCGCTATAGAGAGACGCGTAGCGTAACGAAATGTATTTGATTTGAATGTAAAATTCTCACGCAACAACGAGAATGTAATAGGTTCTGTTCCTGGAGGCTTTTCAATATCCTGATCAGGAAAACGATCAGGATCGTGTGCCTCCATTCGAGTGTAAAGAATGATTTTAGTCAGCCGGTTAACAATATCGCGGATGTTTTTAAGTGTTTGTTCCAGTGCGCGAACGCTTTGAGTTTCTTCGGGAGTTAATGATTTTGTTTTGTACTCCTGAAGTGATTGCTCCAGCTCATTCATTGTAATTTCAAGTGAAGGAATCTTTTTAATAACTATACCAGATTGAACGGACAATCCAATCAATTCAAATTCAGCAACCACTTGTAAAATGCTGCGATAAAATTTATTCAGCAAAGCGGGTGAAATATTTTTATGCAGTAGTTTATAATCCTGGTATGAATACATGGTTTCTTCAAAGAGATCCAGCGACTCAAGAAAGATCATCATCAGGCTTCTGCTACGCGGACTGGCATCGGCAACAAACTGGCGGGTTTTAAAAAGCAATTCACGAATCTGTGCCTGAGATTTTAGTACTTCAACCTGTTCTTTCATAACACGATTGAATGTCACTTCAACATCAGTACCTTCTTTATAAAATGCGGCGCGCGCTCTTACATACTCTGCAATCATTAACAGGTTTTCTCCCATAGCCTGTTCCACCAACCGGTAAGGTTGCAGACGATAAAGCAAAAGGCTGAACAGTGCATACCATAATCCACCACCTGCAGTGAGAGCAGCATTTAATAGCGTATGTTCATCCTGCCGTGGTGACATTTGAATGGACATGATCACTAACGCGAGTGTTCCAATCGCTCCCGCACGTGAACCATAAATTCCTAATAGAGAAAAGGAAAATGAGAAGAGAATTATTTCTGTCAACAATAACAGTTGGTGATTATGAGCGTAGCCAGTAACAATTACAGTGAATGTATTTAGTGCGATGGCCGCAAGCATTCCGTTTCTGCGATGGTGAATCGGGCCAGGTGTGTCCGTAAGACTAACGAAGAGCGCTCCGAAAAGAAAGGGAATGCCAGTTGTTAACCATCCCTGGTTAATCATCAGAAACATTGGAATTAAAACACCAGCTGTAATGCGTACACCCGAATTCCAGTATTGACTGGTGGTGAACTTTTGAATTTCCTGCAGATACTCGCGGCGTATTTCCATGAAGTGTTCGTTGGCCCGGGTATGCTGGTTTACGCGCGGGCTATGTCTCTCTTATAACGATTCATATACTCCATTGGTGAAAGTCCTGCTACTTTTTTGAATACATCACGAAAGGCTTTCATATCCGTATACCCAACGTTATACATAACTTCACTCACCGTTTTTCTACCCATTTCAAATTGCTTCTTTGATGCTTCAATTTTTACACGTTGAATATACTCTATCACGGTGTTGTTGGTAGCTTTTTTAAATCTTCGTTCGAGTGTTCTTCTGCCAATGTTAAAATTATCAGACAACTCATCAACAGTAATTTTTTCCTGGTGATTCGTCTCAATGAACTCCTGCACTTTAACAATCTCAGGGTCATTGTGAATTTTCTGACCTTTAAAAATACTAAACGGTGATTGACTGGTACGCGCGATATCCAGCACAAAAAATTTGGAAGCCAGAATTGCCATCTCGCGGTTGGTATATTTTTCTACAAGGTGTAAAAGTAAATTCCAATATGAGCTTGCTCCACCACTGGAGTACAACCCATTATCATCGGTGATAACTTTATCGTCTACAAGTTCAACTTCGGGAAACATGGTTCTGAATTCATTTGCAAAGAGCCAATGCGTAGAACATTGTCTTCCATTCATCAATCCTGTAGAAGCAAGTACGAATGCTCCCAGACAAAGACTTGCAACTTCAGCGCCACCCTTATATTGCTTAACAATCCAGGGAAGAAATTCTTTGTTACGTTTTATGGCACTATCTAAATTTCCGCTGATGGCCGGTATAATAACAAGATCAGATTTTTTTACAGTCTTTAATGTAGCATCGGTGTGAACAGAGAATAATCCGTCGCTCAACTTTACTTCATTGGTAAGTCCAACTAACTGCACATGGAAGAGAGGGGGATTGCCGGCGCTTTTTAAAAATTCATTCACAGCAGTGAACATATAGCGTGGATCAACTATAGCAGCGAGTACTGCAGTTTCAGGAACAAGTATGGTTACGTTTTTCATAATACGAGCTATCGGATAACACTACGAAGGTAAGCAGCAAACCTGTCGCGATCAACCCCCGAGATTGACGTATTTACACAGTCGGTATAACGCTGCATGACACTAGGTTTGTATTGTCAATTAACTAAACCAGCATCGTTATGAAAGCACAAATAATATCCTATCTGAATTTTAATGGCAAATGTCGTGAAGCCATGACTTTTTATCAGGAGTGCCTGGGAGGTGAGCTGGAGATGCAAAAGATTTCTGAGTCTCCTATGGCAGCACAAATGCCCTCTGAAGCAGGTGCTCATATTTTGCACAGCAAACTTGTAAATGATACGATAATCCTGATGGGATCTGATATGATAGGAGCGGGGCTCATACCAGGAAATGCAATTACATTATGCTTGAACTGTAATGATGAGAACGAGATAACGAACTTCTTCGACAAACTTTCGACTGGTGGACAGGTTAAGACACCATTGCATCAAACTTTTTGGGGCGCTACCTACGGGGAGTTAACAGATAAATTTGGTATGTTATGGATGCTTAATTTTTCAAGAAACTAATTCAAGATCTTTTATATGAATTATACACTTTAAAATTTCAATAACACAAAACAATACAATCATGAAAAAGAATAAAATAATCTATTGGGTAACAACATCAATAATATTTTTGTTTGACGCCGTAATGCCAGCGCTTACATCGCATACACAACTTGCTGTAGAAGGAATTCGTCACCTGGGCTATCCCGATTACTTCAGAGTTCAGCTTACAGTTTTTAAAGTTATTGGTGGCATCCTTCTTATTTTTCCTCAAGTGCCTGCACGTTACAAGGAGTGGGCTTATGTAGGTTTTGGAATCAGTTTTATATCAGCAAGCATTGGTCATGCTGTAGTTGATGGTGTGGACTTTCAAACATTTTTTCCGCTGATCATTTTTGCCATCCTAATTATCTCTTATGTAGAGTATCACAAAATTTGGTCTAAGGATGTAGTAGCGCTCTCAGCTTAAATTTTACTTAAAAGAAAGTTTATAATAGTTGCGGTTTTTTCTTCTCAATATTTATTATGTACGATGTACACAATGATTAATGCGAAATTCCTTCAATAATGCATTAATTAACAGTTGATTATAGACTTTGAATTTTTTTCTACAGCAATACAGATGATTTACTTCGCGTAAATCATCTTGTGTTTTACGGGTTATTATACTATATTCATAATAACACATCAGTAAATAATCAAAGCTATGGGACATGTTAGAAATATTCTACAGTCAAAAGGGCATTCGATTTTTTCTGTAGAACCAACAATTACTGTTTATGACGCGCTTGAATTGATGTTTGAAAAAAACATTGGCGCACTACTTGTAACAAACAATGAAAAGTTTGTAGGCATCTTTACAGAACGGGATTACGCACGTAAACTCATTCTGAAAGGTAAATCATCTCGCGATACGATGATTGGTGACATCATGACTAAAAATCCAGTTAGCGTTACGGAAGATGATACGATTGAAGATTGTATGAAAATCATGACCAATAAATTTATTCGTCACCTGCCTGTGCTGTGTGGAGATAAATTAACGGGCTTGATCTCCATAGGAGACGTTGTTAAATATATTATTGAAGAGCAGAAGTTTATTATTGAGAACCTTGAAGAATACATAACCAGTCATCACCATTAACAGATGAATGAAATTTTGTTTTAATCAGGTAAGGCGGGCAGTATTCAAACCTGCCATCAATCAATAATTGCAGTGGGTATTTCGAAGTAGGGACTTTTAAAAAATGATTTGCTGGAGGCAAATGCGTTTTGGATAGTTCGAATGAAAATACTGTGCTTTTGTGGCCCATATTAATTTATGCAGCCATCGTGATTAGCCTGGTCGGTGCTATTCTCGGTCTTTCCTATTTACTAGGCCAACACCATAACGACCGCGCCACGGGCGAACCTTTTGAGTCGGGTATTCTAAGCACAGGCTCTGCACGACTACGTTTCTCATCACAGTTCTATCTCATTGCCATGCTCTTCGTCATCTTTGATGTAGAGACTATTTTTATTTTCTCGTGGGCCATAGCATTTCGTGAGCTTGGCTGGTTTGGATATTTTGGAGTGCTCACCTTTATTATTTTACTGGTTGTTGTGTTGATTTATGAGTGGCGCAACGGTGCACTTGATTTTGGTCCTGATGGAAGAAAAATTCTTAAAGCATATAAAAAACTAAAAAAGACTCCTCATGAAGTGGTGGCTAAGTAAACCTGAAGAACAGGTAAATGCAGTGAAAGGAACAAGCTCTTTTGAAGAGACAGTTCAGCAGAGCATTATGCTTACATCGGTGCAAAGCCTGTTAGGTTGGGGAAGAAAAAATTCGATGTGGCCATTTCATTTTGGTTTATCGTGCTGCTTTGTTGAAATGGCTACGAGCATGACACCCAAGTATGATGTTGCCCGCTTCGGTGCAGAAGTAATACGCGGCACACCGCGCGAAGCTGATGTGATGATCATTGCAGGAACAGTATTCATAAAAATGGCTCCTATTATTAAAAGACTTCATGAACAAATGATGGAGCCGCGATGGGTTATCAGCATGGGTTCATGCGCCAACTCAGGAGGGATGTATGATATCTACAGTGTAGTGCAAGGTGTAGATAAATTTATGCCCGTTGATGTTTATGTGCCCGGCTGCCCACCACGACCTGATGCTTTTATGGAAGGACTAACATTGCTGGCCGCTTCCGTTGGAAAAGAACAACGACCACTAAGTTGGGTCATTGGTGAACAAGGTGTAATTAAGCCAGCAAAAATTTCAATGAAAGAAGTGCGACATGATAAACGCAAAGAAATGACAACATTCAGATCGCCCGATGAAATTTAAAAGTGATTTGATGTTGTAAGCAAAACTGAATAGTGTTGATGGTAAAACTAAACGATGCATGACTGACTGATTTAAAATAAGCTTTAACAACTGGGCATTAGAGTGTTCAGCGTTATAATGGAAAATCAAATTGATCTGACGGAACAGTTAACAAGTCTATTTGGTAATATCTTTACCAGACAGACAACGCAGGATGACATCCTTACCCTGTGGCTGCCGTTGGAGCGTTTAAGAGAGGTGCTGCCTCACTTGAAAACAGAAATAGACAGGCCCTATCAAATGCTGTATGATCTCACAGCTATTGATGAGCGCAGCCGAAAAAAACAATCCGATTACCCACCTTCTTCTTTCACACTTGTTTATCACCTCTTTTCATTTTCCCGAAATAGTTTTCTGCGTCTTAAGGTATCGCTCAAGAGTGATCTTATAGCGCCAAGCATTACATCGCTATGGCCGAATGCCAATTGGTATGAACGTGAAGTGTTTGATATGTTTGGCATTCGCTTCGAAGGTCATCCACACCTTAAGAGAATATTAATGCCAGAGTCGTGGGTTGGACATCCGCTAAGAAAGGAACATCCTGCACGTGCTACCGAGATGGGACCTTTCAGGTTGTGGGATGAAAAGCAAGATCATGAACAGTCAGCATTGCAATTTCATCCTGAACACTGGGGCTTAAAGCGTCAAAGTGATGACAGCGATTTTATGTTTTTAAACATAGGTCCTCAACATCCGGGAACGCATGGTGTAATTCGACTCATTCTTCAACTGGATGGAGAAGATATTGTGGACATCGTACCCGATATTGGTTTTCATCATCGTGGTGCAGAGAAAATGGCAGAGCGTCAATCGTGGCATACGTATATTCCCTATACCGATCGCGTTGATTATCTCGGAGGTGTAAACAACAACCTGGCCTATTTGCTCACCGTTGAAAAACTTGCTGGCATTGTTGTGCCTGATCGTGTGAAATTTATCAGGATTATGATGTGCGAATTATTTCGCATTGCCAGTCACCTTGTTTGGTATGGAACATTTGCTCAGGATGTTGGTCAGCTTTCTCCTGTATTCTACATGTTCACTGATCGCGAGCGAGTATTCGATATTGTAGAAGCAGTTTGTGGAGGACGCATGCATCCTAACTGGTTTCGTATTGGTGGCGTGGCGCAGGACTTACCAAAAGGTTGGGAAACGTTGATAAAGAAATTTCTCGACTATTTTCCAAAGCGACTGAAGGAATATGATAACATGGTGATGCGCAACAGCTTGTTCAAAGCACGCACCGTTGGCATTGGCATTTTTACAACAGAAGAAGCAATAGAGTGGGGTGTTACAGGTCCGGGGTTAAGAGCTTGTGGTATGGATTGGGATTTCCGTAAGAAACAACCTTACTCTGGCTATGAGAATTTTGAGTTTGATATTCCAACGGAACAAAATGGAGACTGCTATGATCGTGCGAAAGTGCGTGTTGAAGAGATGAGACAAAGCCTGCGCATCATAGAACAATGCATGAAGAATATGCCCGAAGGTTCATATAAAGCTGATCATCCACTCACCACACCACCAGTAAAGAAACATACAATGAAAGATATTGAAACACTAATCACACATTTTCTCGGCGTGAGCTGGGGACCAGTGATACCTGCGGGTGAAGCGATGGTTTGCACAGAAGCAACAAAAGGAGCTAACAGTTATTATGCAATTAGCGATGGTAACACATCACCATACCGCATGCGAATACGAACACCATCTTTTGCCCACATGCAAACCGTGCCCTACATCAGCAAAGGTTATACCGTTGCTGATTTACTAAGCATACTTGGCGCCATGGATTATGTGTTGGCAGATATTGATAGATAAAATTATTTACGATTTCAGATTAACGAAGTACGATTATGAATGACTGAAGATTAAATATTAGTTCCAAGTTCAAGGTTTCAGGTTAGCTGGCGCAAGCAACTTTGAACCTGGAACCTTGAACTTTAACCATTAACTGATAACCATAGTCCATGTTAACCAATGAAGAAATACATGAAATAGAAGAAGCTATCAAGCAGGTGCCTGTGAAGAAAGCAGCTTGCATTGAGGCATTGAAGATTGTGCAGGAGCATCGTCGTTGGGTGTCGGATGAAAGTTTGAAAGAAGTAGCTGCATACATGAGCATGTCGCCGGAAGAGTTGGATTCCGTAGCAACATTCTACAACCTGATTTTCAGAAGACCTGTTGGTCGACATATTATTTTACTCTGCGATAGCATTAGCTGCTGGGTGATGGGGTACGAAACAATCCTGGAACATCTTACCAAAACGTTGGGCATAAAATACGGAGAGACTTCAGCAGATGGACGTTACACATTACTTCCCAATCCTTGTCTCGGCACATGTGATTGTGCCCCGGCACTGATGATCGATAATGATTTGTACAGGAATTTAACAATAGAACAATTAGATGAAATTTTAAAGAAGTATGAATAGTGAGGCCAACATAAAATAAAAAATGGAGAAGCCACTAACACAATATGTTCGTGATGATCGCAGACCACTTACACTCAGTGAGTATGAGAAGGTGGGAGGTTATGCATCATTGCGAAAGGTGCTCGAAGAAATGACTCCACAAGTTGTAACTACAACAGTGAAGGAATCGAATCTGCGAGGCAGAGGTGGCGCTGGATTTTTGACAGGCATGAAGTGGAGCTTTGTTCCGCTTGATGGATCTAAACC
>DATCRE010000215.1:0-3207 GCA_036569145.1 Cyclobacteriaceae bacterium | reverse complement strand
CTTCTGTCTTCATGCGCACAAGGTTGCTCTTTATGCCAGCCAGTGCTTTACCCATTACATCATCATTACCTGAAAGAGCATAATCCACTTCCAGGTTGCCATTACTAATGTGATTTATAAAATCAGATTTTGCTTTAAGGTGCCCGGCCAGCACGTTAAGATTCTCCGAAACTTTACTGAGTTCATCATTACCTTCAATTTTAAATTTGGCAGGATAACCTCCGGTCGACAGAACATCTGTAGCCTGGTGAATTGTCTGTAATGCTGAGGAAATTTTAAGGATAGAACGGACAGAGAGTACAAGCCACAGCACAGCCACGCAAAATAGTATAATACCAATGACTGTTAAATTTATCGTCACAATTTGTTCATGATCTATACAGAGTAAACCCGCCAGCGCAAACTGTATCAGTAAACCAACTGCAATAGAAGGGAGTAATTTATGAAAAAGTTGTTTTTTCTCCGGGAGCATAGTTCAAATCCCAAAATATCAAGTTTTCATAAAGTTATACAACTGAATATGAAAGACAATAAAGACGACAACAGCGCAAACGAAAGAGAAATTAAATATCTTAGAGCTGAAAACATGTGTTTGAAACACACGATGATGATGTTATAAGTCGACCAACTGGTATCCAATTACTAACTTCAGTATCAACCATTATTGAATAAATTTAGTATGCACTTGAAATACAAAGTCGAAATTCTTCCCTTGACTTTCAACATAGAAACGTCACTCAAAGAGGACGTTGAGGTTTGCGACAGAAACCTAAATCCTTATAATGAGACATCAGTGCCGCACCCTCACCAAGTGCATAATAGGCACACCATGCTTCACCTTATTCATAAAATAGCGACAGACTATTAAAGTTTATCCTCAACAAAGATCAACGTCTGCGAGTGACGATGATCAAGAGAAAATTTAAAAACGAAATTGTCACCACGCTCAAAAATCTCATTTTTCGGCAAACGAATCCGTAGGTATACGGACAGCCAGCTATGTATTTTCGCTTCGCATCTTATGATGTCAGTAATAAATCCCAGGCTACCTTTGCAGTTCAATCCTCTTTTGAAGCGAGGGTTAGGTCTAAGCCAAAAGCACTTCATTCAGACGGATTGAAGTGCTTTTATTTTTTAGCCTCATCCCCAACCCTTCTCCGCGGGAGAAGGGAGCAGATTCTGCGATTAAATCAGGATTTATCCTGATCTGAAATTTGTGTGTATGATGCTATGAGCAAACGCTTTACTCCAAACCCGCTGTAGCAATGGATTATTGATAACCGTACCTCGTAAATCCAAAATCGTAAATAAATTTTACAACGGCACTTCTTCAGTTTTCTGAAAACTATAATACAAATAGAACAATGCTGGCAGAATGAATACACTACCCAGAATTAACGCCCAGCCCAGGGCACTCATAGTCTTGTCTGGCGCTACTGTGTTGAAGAGTGATAGGTTCTCTCCTCCCCTGATAATGATAACATCAGGAAAGTGAGCATAGCTGATGGCTAATAAAATCATCACTACCTGGAAAGCAACAAACGGACGAATGATCAGCGACTTGTTTCGATACAGTATAAGATACCACATAATAACAAGCGAACTCGTAGCAGCTGCTACAGCTGTAAGACCGATGGGGCTATAAAAAATCCATTGCAACAATGGAATATGATCAAGCGAAGCGGCTATAAAAACAAGCGCACCATAAATTACGGCTGCTATATTCATGCGTCTTGCTTTGTTAACAAAGCGTTGCCGGTCTTCTGCATTGTCGGCTTCACCGATGAGATAGACAGATGCCATGAACCCGCATAGCGCGACAACAAAAAATCCAACACCAATTGAAAACCAGTTGAGCCAGCTATGAATGTAGCGTGAATAAAAAGTGTCTGCAGTAACATCAATATGGCCAGATAAAACACTGCCTGCTACAATACCCAGGCAAAATGGTGTTACTAAACTTGACAGCGCATATACCCTGTTATAAATTTTTTGCATGTCATCTTTCACGGCATCATAATGGCGAAACACAAACGCAGTGCCCCGTGCAATAATACCAACGAGCATACATACCAGGGGAATATGCAGGGAGGTTGACATCTCCGTATAAATTGCCGGAAAGCCTACAAACAAAATTACAATAGCGATAATAAGCCACATGTGATTGGCTTCCCATATAGGACCGATAGCATGATACAATGTTTTACGTGTGCGGCTTCTGTTCTTGGCTGATGTAAATAATTCGAGAATGCCTGCACCAAAATCAGCACCACCCAGGATGATATAAAGCACAATGGACAGAAATAAAAAAGCTATGACTATATAATTCATCATAAATGACTTGCTTTATTTTCATTGTACAACACGGGCACCATCTCAATTTGCCTTTTCAACAGAAAGACTACTACTATGGAAAGTGATATATAGATGAGTGTGAAGAGATAAAATGAATAGACTATACCCGGCATAGGTGTAACGGCATCTGCTGTGCGCATGACACCATAGATAATCCACGGTTGCCGGCCTACTTCTGTCACCGTCCAACCAGCTTCAACAGCAATAAAGCCCATGGGTATGGCCATTATGAAGAGAATTAAAAACCATCTTTCCCGTATCCAGAGCGCTCTGCGAAGAGAGAAAAAATAAAGAACAGCAAGCGCCATCATAATCATACCGAGTCCCACCATAATTTGAAAGGCGAGATGTGCCACGACAACAGGGGGATGTTCATCAGCACGAATCTGATCGAGGCCCGTTACTTCCTGCTCGAGATTGCCATGCGCCAGGAAGCTGAGCAGTCCCGGAAGTTTAATAGCATAGTTTACGGTCTTATGTTCTTCATCAGGAATACCACCAAGAATGAGCGACGCAGATTTCTCGGTATGAAAGTGTGCTTCCATAGCCGCGAGCTTGGCAGGCTGACGCTTCGCTACATCTTTAGCAGAGAAGTCGCCACTGATGGGTTGCAGTATGGCGGCAACAGCAGCAAAGACGATAACGATCTTAAAAGCTTTTGTATGAAACTCGATTTGTTTTCCTTTTAAAATCATCAGGGCATGAACACCGGCAACGGCAAACCCTGTGGCGGCAAAGGCAGCGAGTGTCATGTGCAGTGCCTGGAACAGCCATGCGTTGTTAAACATAGCTTTGATGGGATCAACATTAATGTATTGCCCGTTAACGAAATCAAATCCTGTGGGGCTGTTC
>DATCRE010000214.1:0-3438 GCA_036569145.1 Cyclobacteriaceae bacterium | reverse complement strand
TCCATGTTATTCTTTTTCAGTGAGTAGAGCACGCGCTTACCAGCAGAATTGTTCTCAAATGTTATCCATGATGAGTCGCAGCTAAACTGCCGGTATAATCTTGACTGGCCATCGATAAGAATGGTATCACAGGGAATAACTCCTGTAAGTTCGGGCTTATCTGAACAGCCGCAGGTTTGAGAAAATGATGCAAAGGAGCAGATGATAAGAAGTAATGATAATGCGTATTTCATGTAATTAGCCTGAAGATAGTTATTCAATTTTAGTAAGGTGATTATAATTTTGTGTTGTTAATAACTTTGTTGTTAAACGTGATTTGAAAGATAACACTTATCGATTATTCAATCGTACAAAGTAAATCTTTTCAGGCCATAAATACTCTTGTTTTCCATAACCTCCAGTAAGAGGATGTGATGAGTAAAGTGTAATTGTCTTGTTAGGTTCAATGTCTAGAACAACTCCACAGTGACCATATCCTTTGCCTTGAAATACATTCCAGAATTGAACGAAGTCTCCTGGTAAGACATCAGTAGATTCCTTTATCACTATTCCTTTGCCACTTTTTACAAGCGCAGTTTGAACACCTTTTATGATGGGAGATTCTGTTTCAATCAAACTATCTAATTCAGCATTTGTAATTATTCTTATGTCATTCTTTTCTGTCTTTGTCAATGACTCTACGTTGGCGATTACTTTGATTACAAATTCTGTACAAACAGCGGCTTTATATGTTGGAGCTAAATCTTGTCCTTTTGTTTCAATGAATTCTATTATCGCTTTGTTCCTTACAGGCAGAGTCTGAAGGATTTCTTTATCAATGGTTTTATTGACTGGCCATAAGCGTTGAGTGTTATACCAAAATATTGCGAGAGCTCCAATAAAGCTCCAGCATACTATTAGGCTAAGAAGTAATCCCCTCTTCATTAATTGTCAGCTCTTATTCCATCAAGCATCAATCTTCTATTGCTTCAATACCAAGTTCTTTAAGTCGTTGAAGGTGGTCATGCATAGCTTTTAGCTGTTCTACAGAATGTCCTTGCCAATCCGTTACTTCACCGACAATCCGAAGTGGGCTCATAGTGCGGTATGATTTTGTTGGATTTCCTGGAAACTTCTTATCCGTTAAGTTAGGATCGTCTTGATATGTGCCCGTTGGCTCTACGATATAGATTTTGCCTTTCCCTTCGCCTACACCAAGTTCAGCTCCCCAAATGGCAGCTTCTAACGTAGCAGAAAAATAAACATACTTCGCTTTATTTCGCTGTCCATAATTTGAATTATAACCTACTTCAATCAGATCTCCTTGTTTCAAATTGGCCTTTGTTCCGTGATAGAACTCTTCTGAAGTATGGTTGTTAGTTGTTTCTTCTGATTTGTCCATTTCGACTTAAAATTCAATGTTATGTTCTTTACAATACCACTTAGGATCACAACCTGTCACTATACAGCCGCCGAGTCTAACTTTTCCTTCTTTTGATTTTTCTATCAATTTCTCGCTAGGCAATCCATAAACAATTGGTATTAAGTTATCCGAATGTCCGCCAGGACAAACCTTCGTTGATTCAACGCATGGTCCCGGATGAACGATGTCAAACTGTTCAATTGTATTGACAGGAATTGATACATTCTTAATTATTCTTTCTCTAAAACCCAGATGTTGAATCCGTAAATCGTAAAGGCCAGGTTTAACATTGTTAAAAGAGTAGTCGCCATTTTGATCTGTGAATGTTAGCGCAACTACGCTGTCTTGATGTAAGATTTCAATTTTGAGTGCTGCAAAAGGATTCTGATCATTATCCACTACATGTCCCTTAAGTCCATTTTGCCCGAAAGATGGAATCGAAATCAACAAGAATATGGCTCTAAATACTTTCATAAGATATATGTATCAATCAATGTCGCGAGTCTTACTCCCCCTCAACGTCACTCGCAGAGGACGTTGAGGACTTCGAGATGCAAACTTCATCCTTTCCCAGATCCTTATAATGTGTTATTGGTATTCCTTTATGTTCATTCAGTTCATAAAATCCTGCACTTGAATGTTCATATTGTGTAAAGTCTTCAACGAGATTCCATTTTCCTTGCACCGGGTTGTGATGAATGTATTGTAATTTTTGTTCTATCATACTTTCATTAAAACATTTCCGGGCATCAAACGACAAGCGAAATACCTGGTGTTTCTTGCCTTTTAGTTTTTCTTTTGCTTCAACACCATCCACCAGATCTTGAAGTAATGATGTATGACCAGATTTCTTTAATGTATTTACAATGTCATAAGCCATAAAGCGCTTGCCATCGCCTACGATTTTGCTTAGGGAAGTTCCTGAATGTGTTGGGTATAACAAAGCGTGAAAGTGATTAGGCATGATCACGTATCCTAACAGCAAGCAACCGTCATCCTTCAAATGATCGAACCAACGGTATACTGAACGATAGGCCTTAGCCTGTTCAAACAGGGGAAGCCATTTGTAACACGTTACTGTGCAAAAATATACTTCAAAATTTTCTGAATGCTGAGTATGGAGGGACAATTATCAATTTGTTTACAGTTACCAAGATAGTAATTCCTGATAGTGTGTTCAAATCAATGTTGTGAGTTTTGTGCGTTGGAGCCTCAACGTCCTCTTCGAGTGACGTTGAGGGGGAGTACATGTGGAAGCTGTAGTAAAAATGTAATTGAATTTTGCCGCAGATTAACGCTATGCTAAACCTGCTAAAGATGAAAAAAGAGCCACCAATATTACTATTAGCGGCTCTTTGGTTTTTGTTTAAACTCTAACAAAGTAATGTTGAGGAGGAATAAAAGCTCTCACCCGAAACTCTAATGGGTGACGTTGAGAAATGTTCTTGCTTTAGGGTTCAAACTCTTTTCTTATCTGAGGCTAGATGGAAAGGAAATTACTTCTTTGCTACCCTATTGCCGGATATAGCTTTAACAAGAGCAATCATGAGCAGAATCCAAGCCATTGCAAAGGCCCAAATCTTATATTCAGGAAGAAATCTAACGACTAATCCGACAGCTATACCAAAGAGCAGACAATATCCTAGTCCATATTTAAGGATTTTAATCTTTTGTTTCTTATCCATTACACAATCTTTGTTAATACAAGCTGAAAGCTTGATAGAATTTAGCCATAGGTTACGCTACGCTAAACCTGCGACAGATGAGGGGTAGACGAGATCACTTAAATAACCTGTATAGAAGATCCAGAACTGTCATCAGCCCAATAAAAGAAAGTATTGTAAGTACGGTCGCTAAAAAGTAGATTTTAATTCGAACAAGAAATTTCATGGCCTTTACTTTTTATGTTCTAATTTGTAATAATGTTGTAAGCTAAAACAATCCATTGGATAATTGTGAGTAATCCAATTATTGATAAACAAATAACAAGCACTCTTAAAATTTTTCTTTTCATAGTATCTTCGTTAACAACCGTT
>DATCRE010000213.1:0-6295 GCA_036569145.1 Cyclobacteriaceae bacterium | reverse complement strand
ACCTCTGATACCTTGTAAATTCCTTTCATCAAAAGCCAGCCATAAACCTTCTTTCCGCGGAGTTCTTTATCAAAATTAAAGGTGCAATTCTGTAACGATTTGTAACGTTATGAGTATTCTTAGCGTCTCATGTAAAACTTTTATTGTATACAGAGCATCTGAATATAAACTCCCTAACCAACCATATTATGATTAGAAATTTCTTTACCCTGGCCATACGCAATCTTCTCAAGAGAAAGCTTTATTCCTTTATCAACATTTTTGGTCTGGCTATCGGTGTCGCGGTTTGCCTTGTCATTTTAAAGTATGTTGACTTTGAGCTTAGCTACGATCACTTCAATAAAAACGCTGAGCACATTTACCGCACTACCGTATCTAATTTTGTGAATGGTGAATTCAGGGGAACAAATGTAATCTCATCTTATGCGCAAGGTCCATCGTTGCTTGCTGATGTGCCTGAAGTAAAGTCTTATGTACGCACACATCCCATGTATGGAGGCGCTGTAGTAAGTTACAAGCGAGGGAAAGGCGATCCTTCAACCTTTCACGAAGAGAATCTTCACTTTGTTGATTCAACCTTTATGGATGTATTCACGTATGAAGCCAGTGAAGGAAATTTAAAAACTGCTCTTGACAAACCTGCATCCATCGTTATCACTCAAAAGATGGCTGATAAATATTTTCGTAAAGATGAAGATCCCCTTGGTAAAATCATGCAGGTATCAGGCGGCTGGGCCGATGGTGATTATGAAGTTACGGCTGTTATTAAAAACGCTCCACAGAATTCGCATTTCAGTTTTGACTTTCTGATGCCAACACATAACCTGTTGCAGAACGATCAATACAAACACGATAATGGCTGGGGCTGGAACAACTTCATTACCTATGTTGAGTTTAACCCCAATGCTGACGTAAAAAAAGTTGAAGAAAAAATGCCGGCGTTTATCGATAAATATATTGGCAAAGACCTGGCATCTTCAAATAGTAAAAGTGTATTATCCTTTCAACCTATTTTAGATATTCATTTAAGTCCGGGATTAAAGTATGAGCCTAGCTCTACCGTGAGCATCAACACTATTTATTTCTTCGTTATCATCGCTATTTTCATTTTAGCCATTGCGTGGATCAATTACATCAATCTCTCTACGGCACGCGCTATGGAACGTGCCCGTGAAGTAGGTATTAAAAAATCAGTTGGTGCATATCGCAGTCAGCTGATATCACAATTTATCTTTGAATCTGTATTGGTAAATTTTCTGGGCATTGTCATCGCTACTATGATAGCGATAGGTCTGTTGCCTGTGCTTGGTGATATTGTTGGCAAAGATTTACATTTTGATTTCAGTGACTATCGTTTCTGGCTTACGCTTACAGGTTTATTTTTAGTTGGATCATTTATCTCAGGCATGTATCCTGCTCTGGTATTATCATCATTCAAAATAACAGAAGTGCTGAAAGGAAAAGCTGAGAAAGCTGCCGGAGGATTTTCATTGCGTAAATCACTGGTAGTATTTCAGTTTGCATCGTCGTTGATTTTAATTGCAGGAACATTTGCTGTATACCGCCAGGTGGTGTTTATGCGCAACCAGGATAAAGGATTAACCATGGAACAAATGTTAATTGTTAATGGCCCCAGCATTCTGGAACGAAAAGGCAGCAAGGAAAGACTCATTACATTAAAGAATCAACTGAAGTCAATTCCAGGTGTTGTAAACGTTACAACATCTGGCGCTATCCCCGGCGGCGGTTACAATTGGGGAACCGGCATGCGACGTGATGGTGCACCTGAAACTGAAAGCAAAAATGGAAGTGTGGTGTGGGTTGATCCTGATTTTGTTGAAACGTATGGCATTACAATTTTAGCAGGACGTGCATTCAATCCTGAAATTACTTCAGACATGAAATCGGTCCTGGTAAATGAAGCAGCGATAACTGCATTTGGTCTTGGTGATCCTGAGAAAGCCCTTCAACAACGAATGCTTTTAGGTGGAGATACTGTTGATATCATTGGCGTATTGAAGAACTATCATTGGAACTCACTCAAAACTGAACACACACCCTGGCTCTTCAAAGCCGACACTATATCACGCAGAGCTTACTCGATATTACTCAGTGGTAAAAATATGCCTGAAACTATAAAGAAGATCGAGCACGAATACAAAGAAGCCTTCCCCGGTAATCCATTTGATTATTATTTCCTGGATGACTTCTTCAATGCACAGTACAAAGAAGAAACTCAGTTCGCTAAAATTTTCAGCTTGTTTGCTGTGCTTGCTATTGTTATTGCCTGTCTTGGATTATGGGGCTTAGCATCTTTCACTACAACACAAAAGTTAAAAGAAATCGGCATACGAAAAGTACTTGGTGCTTCGGTAGGAAGTTTAGTCTCCATGCTGTCATGGCAATTTTTAAAACTTGTTCTTATTGCAAGCATTATAGCACTACCGCTAACATGGTATGGTGTTGATACATGGCTCGGCAATTTTGCTTTCCGCATTGGTCTGCAGTGGGATTTGTTTATCGTACCCGTTGTTATACTAGTCTTTCTGGCACTAAGTACAGTGAGCTTACAAATACTAAGAGGCGCGAATATTAATCCGGCAAAAATTCTTAGATCAGAATAACACCAGGAGATTTTCTATTTTAACAATGCACATTACAGGATTAATATCACAAGTTGGTATTAATCCTTTTTGTATCTCCACTCCCATACATCACCATCGTCAATATCAAAAACTACACCCAGCAATTCAAATCCATTTCTTTCAAGAATTCTGGTTGAGTAGTTTTTCTCTGGCAATGTTCGCGCAGTGATTTCAAGAGAAGGATCTGTCTTTAGCGATAACTCTACCAATAGTTTACAAATGGTTGCTCCATATCCTTTATGTTGATAAGGTTCAAAAGTTCCATAAGCAATTTCAACTTTGTTATTAACAGGTCTACCTTTAAAGGCAGCCGCCCCGACAAGAAGGTCATCTTCCTTTGCATAATAGCCGATCCATGGCGGATAATATCCAATGGCATCAAAATACTGAATGGTTACCAGAAGATTTTCTTTGCAGCCATCTACGTTAGCAAATTCTTCATTCTCTTTCAGCGTACGTTTGATCGATACTAATTCCATGTTTCAAAATTTTATCTCATAACGTTTGAAAGATGATCAATAGCAACTTCAATTTTGATTCAGTATTCTATCAATCTCATCAATATATTGAGGTTGATAACTCATACCCTTATGACCTTGTCCATAAAGCGTAATTAACGTATCTGATTCTTTCAACAACGGTTTCAGCTTCAATGAAGATCCATAGGGGATAACTTCATCACTGTCACCGTGAAAGATAACGATTGGCATGCTACACAACTGGATAAACTTGTTAGTCTCAAATTTGTATTTTAAAATAAAGGTTGGTGCAAAAGGAACAACTTGCTTCATCATATAAGCCATGTTGTAGTAGGGCGCCTGGAGGATTAACATTTTTGGTTTATTTACCGATGCCAGGTAAGTAGCTACACCAGTCCCGATGGAATATCCCAGTATGATAATTTTATCTTGACTATATCGCGATAAAAGATTTTTATAGACAGTCTCTACATCATCAAACATCTGCTCCTGGCTTGTAATCTGTCCTTCGCTTTTTCCATAGCCTCTGTAGTCGAGCATGAATACGTCATACCTCAATGCAGTATAGGTTGAAGCAACATCGCCCCACAGTCGCAATGATCCGGCATTTCCGTGCAGATAAAATATCACACCTTTAGATGCGCTGTCGGCTTTGAATAAGATTCCATGAAGGGAGATTCCATCGCTTGTCTTGATTTTTAATTCTTCAGCATTGGGGAATTGAAGTGGATAATCTTCTGATAATTTTTCAGGAAAGAAAATTATCCGTTCCTGGTAAATATAAAGAAGTATGCAGATCGTTATGTATCCTAAAAGCAATATTGAAACCGTAATAAACAACATCTTCTTCATAGGTCTTTTATATAACGGTGCTACCTCGGCTTCGTAACCGCTCTCATTGGATGCACTTCATACGAGTTTAATCCATTAGCAGGATCGTTGTCAATTAATTGCTTCAGGTGTTCATCACTATCAACTGCTACTACGGCAACACCATAACCTCCCCTGGAATCCATAACGGGACCAAGCACAATCACAGTCTCGTCTTCGATATAAGGTTTCCAGTAATCAACATGCTTTTTCATGATTGCACGTTCATCATCAGACATGTCAATCATAAATGTTGCTCTGGGCGGATTTAATTTCAAAAAGAAATTTTTCTTTTCCATGTGTATTGGTTGTCTATAAGTTTGTGAGACTAATTGGAATCACTTGTTCACACGGATACCAATAGAGGTAAATGATTTTCCGTGAATAAGCATGTTGAGTTCTTTCTGGAGTTTCATGATCTCATCAAGCGGAAGGCCTAATTCGGTGTGGTATATTTTGTAGATCAGCACCCACTCCTCTTTATCCATAAAACCGTCGGCATTGGCAATGGCGCTCAACCATGCCATGCAACGAATTTGTTTTTGAGCGTCCAGTTTTTTAAGTCCTTCGATAGACTCTGAATAGACTTTAGCGTTTTCTTTTTTCTTGAGCTCTTCGATTTTGGAATTAAAGATCGCCTCCGATATGCCCTCGATCTTCAGCATCTCTTTACCAAAAGCAAGTTCTTTTTCATTCACATTGTTATCGGCAGAAATCAGAAGATGGTAAAGGCTGATAAGGGTTGTTTTGTAATTCATGAATGTCTAGGCAAAGTCGTGCTTCAGTAAAATTATTGAAAATAGATTGAAGATAAAACTTTGCTGAACAGTTTTGGACTTTAAATGTTTGCTTTTTACGAACAGGTATTGAGCACTAAGTATTTTTACTTACGACTGAAAAAATTTTTACGTTTTTTATTCTGACTACTTTAGAAATAATCCTATCGCAATACAAAATACAATACAAATACAATTATCAGAATAATAGCCATCCATTTTATCCATGCACTATGCTCTGCAAACTCATAGCCACAAATAGGACATACTTTGCTTTTCGCATCTATATCCATGGCACAGGATGGGCATTCTTTCTTTTTCATTGCTGTGTAGAGTTACTTGAACCACGAAGTCACAAAGAGCACGAAGTTACACGAAGAAAATTCATTCTATTTAAGATTTCAGATTTACGAAGTACGATTAACTATTAACTTTTAACCGATAACTACTTAACATTAACCCTTATCCCCTGCGAATGACTCGTAAACTCAGGCGCATACATGCATTGAATTGTAGTAACGCCATTCGAGAAATCTCCTTTCTGCGATACACGCAAAGCATACTCAAACACATAAGTTCCTTTTGGCAAATAACCTATGAAGAAATTCGTTGCCAGATCACGCGGACTTTCATAGTAATACAATCCATCCTGATACTTGAATGTAGAAAGCGTTGATACAGGTTCGAAACCAGCAGCACGCATATCTTTCAAGTGAACATATTCAAGATCACGATCTGAACGTAATTCTATTCTGACTTTAATGAGATCACCAACGCCCAGGTTTGTTTTATCGGTAACTGGTGTAATCACCGGACCACGATCTGTATTTTGCTGCAGGAACAAATCTTTCTTCAACTTCAGTGGTGTTTCTGCAGACGTAATCTTATTGAGCTGTTCAAAATATTGCCAGTACACTGCTCCCCACGCTACACCATCATCACTCTTGCTCACAGTAATCTTGCCCATCTCTGATTTTACTTCGCTGGCCTGCCATGATTTCTTAAAGTATCCTGTTCCTGCTTCAACTTTAGCGCCATCACCTTTTGTCGGATCAATAACTTCGTTACCGATTTTTATATCCACCAGCTTGCTGCTTGCCAACGCATCACTACCACGTCGAAGCAACGCATAACAAGCTTCAACAGTTGCTTTGGTTGTTTTCCAATCCTGAGTTTGTTTTTGTTTGAGCAACCATGCCTTCATGTCCTCAACAGCATTTTTATCGCCAGCTACTTCATCATACACTTCAATCATCAATGCTTGTGTTTCAATAGGTGCCTGGTACCAATACCAACCGCCATCATTCTTCCAGTACATACCCATTTCTTCTGAATGAATTGAGCGTTCTGTAAACGATTTGATCATAGCTGCTGTTACCGTTTTATCTCCATAACGATTGAGCGCCAGACAAGTCATGCCTTGCAAATAAATATTGTAGGATAACCAGTACTTCTTTGCCTGTCCTAAGAAATAATTGAATGCTTCTTTGTGAGCGCCTGATATTTCAACATCTTTAAAATAGCT
>DATCRE010000212.1:0-22576 GCA_036569145.1 Cyclobacteriaceae bacterium | reverse complement strand
TAAAGGAAGTTTGTGAGAAATGGGACATTCAGAATGTAGATCAGGTAAAAGATATTCTTGGCTTGCAAGGTGATTCATCGGATAACATTCCGGGAATACCTGGCTTTGGTCCAAAGACGGCGGCCACACTCATTAAGCAATATGGTTCTGTTGAAGGAATCATTGCACATGCTTCAGAGCTGAAAGGCAAACAAAAAGAACTGGTAGAACAATTTGGTGAGCAAGCGTTGTTGTCAAAGAAACTGGCAACTATTATTATTGATGTTCCGCTTCAGTTCCAGGAAGAAGAATTATTGTACACAGGCCCCGACGTTGAAATACTAAAGCCAATTTTCACTGATCTTGAATTTAAAGGTATAGCATCGCGCGCTTTTGGTGAAGCCAATGGCGAAGCGCCACGCGTTAAGCAACAACCACAACTTTCCATGTTTGGTAAGAACGAACCTGTTGCTGGTGAAGTTGAAAAGAAAGGATTTGATGGCGATGATTCAAAATATCACACCGTTGAAACGAATGATGATCGTAAGAAACTGATTGAGCAGCTGCAACAACAAAAACGTTTTGCTATTGAATCGATTACGGATGATGCTTCTAATTTTAATTATCAGTTAAAAGGATTGGCTTTCTGTTTTCAACAAGGTGAAGCGTATTTCATTTCAATGAATACGATAGCCGAAGCAACTGAAATTGTAAATGAGTTTAAAAATGTTTTTCTGGATGAAGGCATTGAGAAATCAGGTCACAACCTGAAGTACACATTGCTTGCCTTGAAAAAAGTTGGTGGAGATTTAGCAGGTACTTTATTTGATACGATGCTCGCTCATTACCTGATAGAACCGGAGTCAGCACATGATTTGCCGACATTATGCAATCAATATTTAAGTTATGGTTTGTTTGCTGATATCGATTCGAAAAACAAGAACCGTGTTTGTGAGCGTGTCGATTTAATTTTTCAGTTAAAAGATAAATTGGCTGCAGAGCTGGAAGGACGCAATCATACGAAACTAATGAGCAATGTTGAGATGCCCTTAGTTAATGTTCTTGCTGCGATGGAATATGAAGGTGTGAAAGTTGATATTGATGCTTTGGCGAAAATGTCTGAGTCGTTGCGCTCTGATACAGAAGTTGTTCAAAAAGAAATTTATCAGATTGCCGGAACGGAATTTAATATTGGCTCACCTAAGCAATTGGGCGATATTCTCTTCGAGAAAATGAAGCTCATTGAGAAGCCTAAGAAAACAAAAACAGGACAATATGCTACCGGTGAAGATGTGCTTACATTCCTGGCTGAGAAGCATGAGATAGCCAGAAAGATTTTAGACTATCGTGAATATGAAAAGTTGAGATCTACTTATGTTGATGCGTTACCTAAAATGATTAGCAAAGTCGACGACAGAATTCATACAGATTACAGACAGGCTATAGCTGCAACGGGCAGACTAAGTTCAAACAATCCTAATTTACAAAACATACCTATCCGGACTGAGAAAGGAAGACAAATAAGAAAAGCGTTTATCTCTCGTGGAGGTGATTATTTGTTTATGTCTGCCGACTACTCTCAAATTGAATTACGCATAGCTGCTTCTTTTGCCAAAGATGATGTGATGATTGAAGCCTTCCGCAATAAACGCGATATCCACACAACAACAGCAGCTAAAGTTTTTAAAGTTGCCTTAGAAGATGTTACGCCAGATATGAGACGTAAAGCTAAAGAAGTAAACTTTGGGATTCTCTATGGAAGCACGGCCTTTGGCTTGTCGCAAAATCTGAATATCCCGAGATCAGAAGCCGCTGAAATTATTCAATCATACTTTAAAGAATTTCCATCCATTAAAAAGTATATGGATGATTCTATTAACAAAGCTAAAGAGCAAGAGTTTGTTGAAACGTTATTAGGACGACGTCGTTACTTGCGTGATATCAACTCGCGGAATGCTGCAACACGTGGCTTTGCAGAACGCAACGCTATTAATGCACCGATACAAGGAAGCGCTGCTGATATTATTAAAATGGCCATGATCAACATACATCAGTGGCTGGTGAAAGAAAAACTCAGAACCCGAATGACGATGCAGGTGCATGATGAGTTAGTATTCGACTTGCACAAGGATGAAAAAGACATTGTAAAAGAAAATGTAATTCGGCTTATGAAAAATGCTGTTGAGCTTGAGGTGCCTATGGAAGTTGAAGTAGGCGTTGGATTGAATTGGTTAGAAGCTCATTAATAAAAAGAAAGTAAACAGATAAATGCTTCAAGTCGAGTGATCGACTTGAAGCATTTTCTTTTTAAGAATTTTGTAAGACTTCTTCATCTGTTATTACACGGAAGGAAAACTTATAACCTTCATAGATAGCAATGCCATAAAACAATACATCCATCGGACTGAATGTTTCCATCATAGCGTCTGGTATTAAACTGTAATTGGCATATAACAATACATCAATAAAGCTTATGTTTTCAGCCTGTGCTCCCAAAGCCAGCATTGTTAAAACATTACCAAGCAAGCATCCGATAAGTGCTAACGAAGCACCGATAATACCAAAAACTGGATCAATTCCTTTTCCAAAATATCGTACACTGATTCCTACAAGAAAGCCAACACCGACAGCCATGTAGCCAATTTGATAATTGGTAACGACAGTTATAACGGCCCAGAGTATAGCACCAATAATAGCAGCCCCGGCTCCTCCGGCAATACCGGGGAAGAGACGCTGTTCAAGCTTTAGTTTTTCACGATACTCAAATACTTTGCTTTCGGTGAGAATGGGTGAAGGTGTAACGATAGGTTGTTCTGGAGTTTCTGGCAATGGTTCCATAGGTCTTTTGGTTTAGTGACATTCTAAAGGTGTTGAAAATATTTTTTAAAGAAAAGAATCTGTATCTAAAAGTTATTTGATTTACCTTAAACTCAAACTTCCAGATCATGTCACTTAATAAGATACCCCACAAAGATTCAATCATACAAGCGCACGGTCGCATCAGGCCTTACATTCATCGCACACCTGTGATGACATCGGCGGGTATTGACGAGACCGTTGGTGCGAAGATCTTTTTTAAGTGTGAAAATTTTCAGAATGTTGGTGCCTTCAAAGCTCGTGGTGCTATGAATGCGGCGTTAAATCTTTCGCCCGAACAACATGTTAAAGGACTTGCAACACACTCATCAGGTAATCATGCACAGGCTGTGGCACGAGCGGCATCTATTCTGGGAATAAAATCTTATATCGTCATGCCATACACGGCGCCGGAAATAAAACGCAAAGGCGTGTTGGGTTATGGTGGTGAAATTTTTGAATGCGAGTCGACACTTGAAGCACGCGAGAAAACACTTGCCCATGTTATTAAAGATACTGGCGCTTTTGAAATTCATCCATTCAATAACTATGATGTTATCGCAGGTCAGGCAACGGCTGCAAAGGAATTGTTTGAAGATGTAAACGATCTTGATTACATAATAGCTCCCGTTGGTGGTGGTGGATTGTTGAGTGGCACTGCACTGACAACAAAATACTTTTCACCAACTACAAAAGTAATAGCAGGTGAACCAGAAGGTGCTGATGATACTTTTCGTTCGATGCAGAGTGGTAAGCGAGAATTATCACAGAGTAATTCTATTGCTGACGGATTGCTCACATCATTAGGTGATAAAACATTTCCGATCATACATGAGAATGTTAAACAGGTCATTACTGTAAGCGATGCAGAAATCATTGCAGCCATGCGTTTTATCTGGGAACGCATGAAAATTATTATCGAGCCATCTTGTGCAGTTCCCTTTGCCTCTGTGGTAAAAGCCAAAGAACAATTCAAGGATAAGCGAGTAGGGATTATTCTTTCAGGTGGTAATGTTGATTTGGAGAAGGTTGGGAAGTTGTTTATAACTTAACCAGATTACGGACATAAGCATTAATATTCAACGAGAATAATTCTGGCATCAACTAAAATAATTACATCTCATATTCGTCTAGCTACAAGTAATCTACTCTTTTTGCTATGCCTGTCGCAATACCTAAAAAAATACTGGCCCGCCAACACCAGATAACGGCTGACTTCTTAAAAGCAATTGATAAGCATCTGCTTGACCTAGTTGAAGGACGTGCAACGGAAATGTTTGAGATCAGAGATTTTGCAGAAGAAATGCACATCTATCCAACGCATCTCAGTAACACTATTAAATTGACCACCGATAAATCGCCATGCTTCTTTTTTGAGGGAAAGATTCTGATGATCGCCAAAGCTATGCTGGAAGAAAATCAACTCTCCATTGCCGAAATTGCTTCTAAACTTACGTATGATCCCTCTAACTTCACCAAATTCTTCAAGCACTTTACAGGTCAAACACCAAAACAATACCGCGAGCAGTTTTTACTCGAACAATTTAAAAATTCGGAAGTAATCACCATTTAAACTGAAGCTGTCACCAGAATAAATCTTACACACTCTGCGACTTTTGTATCATCTGCTAACATAAAAAATTAAAAGATGAAACAAACTAAAATTGCACTTGTAACGGGCGGTAGTCGCGGACTTGGTAAAAACATGATATTAAGTCTTGCCCAAAAAGGTCTTGATGTAGTACTTACCTACAACAGTAAAAAAGACGAGGCTTTAGCTGTAGTAAAGGAGGTTGAAAAACTTGGAAGACGGGCCGTAGCACTACAACTAAATGTATCCGACATTAAAAATTTTGATCCGTTTTTTGAATCGCTGAAGTCAAGCCTGAAAGAAACATTTCAACGCGATAAAATTGATTACCTGATTAACAATGCAGGCAATGGAGTTCACGCAGCATTTGCTGAAACTACCGAAGAACAGTTTGATATTTTATTGAACACTCATTTTAAGGGAGGATTCTTTTTAACTCAAAAAGCTTTGTCACACATGGCAGACGGCGGTGGAATCATTAACATATCTTCTGGCCTTGCACGTTTTTCATTTCCGGGTTACTCAGCCTATGCATCGATGAAAGGTGCAGTAGAGACATTAACAAAATACCAGGCTAAAGAATTAGGGAGCAGAGGCATTCGGGTAAATGTTGTAGCACCCGGCGCTATTGAAACAGATTTTGGTGGTGGAAGAGTGCGCGATGATGCAGATTTGAATAAACAGGTTGCATCACTCACGGCTCTTGGTCGTGTTGGTTTGCCTGATGACATCGGAGGTGTAGTTGCTTTCTTATGTACAGATGATGCTAAATGGATTAACGCACAACGAATTGAAGTATCAGGAGGTATGTTGTTGTAATATATCCTTGTTTCTAAGTTGATCTAACGCAAAACCGGAGGTGTTCTGGTTTTGCGTTTGCTTATTGTATAGGAGATAATATGGTAAAACTTTTATCTTCGCAGAAAGATCATCTACATGAAGAGACTTATTTTCATTTCGTTGTTTTTCCTGACACTTCAAGCTAATGCACAGAATGATACGCTGTATTTTTCAACAGAACTCGATGTTAATATTCTTTCTGCTGACTTTCTGAATTCCAAAAACAAGCTGGCAGAATTCTTACGCACGGATGGAATCGTTATTCAAAAACAAAATGAAAGTAAAACCTCAGTTTCCATTACTGCTAATGTAAGCAAGGCTATCTACACCCAATTCAATGAACAAGTGCCTTTGTTGGGTTTTGTGTTATCACGAAAAGTGAACACTGTAAACAACAATTTAAAAGTGAACGACATTAAGCTTGAAATCTCTTTTTTAAAAAGTAAAAACAAATCCTATGCAGAACTGCTGAATAAGCTTGATGATAAATCTGATAAGTACATTTCACTATGGAATGAGAATAAACTTATTGAAGAAAGGATATTCAACAAAGAGCGTGAGCTGTTGCCCTATCTTCAGAAGGAAGATAATTACTTTATTAATATTGAAATTGTAGATGAGGTAATGAGTCCTGCCAGCACCAAAGTAGCTTTTGTAAATATGCCAGGCATTGAATACACTCATCTTACAATTGAAAATCCTAAAGCAGGAATTTCAGCAAAATCATATCAGGGCTATTCGTTAAAGTATTTATTTACAAAGGGAAAAAGCTTTGCTGTAATAGGAGCTTATAAAAGTTCTTCGCCAATCGCCTCATCCGATACTGCTACATTTTCAGAGTTATTCAATTTTGGTTTTGGACAAGATTTTTACTCGCGTCACTTAGGCAGAGGAGTAAAGAAGTTTTTTAATCTTTATTCAGGATATACGGCTGGCTACCTGTTGGCCACAGGAAAAGAGTCGAGAAAGGATATATTTTATATCTCACCATCTGTTGGTGTTGAACTCTTTAAGAACAAATACATTCTGGTTGATACTAAGACATCTTATTTTGTTCCGTTCTCTTATAACAATGAATTAAGAGGATTGAGTTTCAGTGCTTCTTTTAATTTCGTTTTTTAATAATTATAAATAAAAAAGCAGAGTGCGTATAAACCACACTCTGCTTTCATTAATCGTTATTTCACTTTATCAGCATTAAGCAACTTCACGCCTAAAATACTTTCAAGCAATGAAGCCTGGTTGTTGCTACCGCCACCATTCATATAGGTAGAAGGTAACACAATTTTAGACAACGCTTCAGCTACACCAATTTTAGTATCCTTCTCAAACTGGGCACGCTCCTGAGGAGTTAAACCAGCAGTAACCAATTTTGAGTTAGCATACGCTTTTGCATCAGCATCTGTCTTCACCTTCTGTGCAGCAAGAACGGCTGTTTGTGCTTCAAGCGCAGCAACTTCTTTTTCCTGTTGAGCTTGTGTAATAGCCTGTGCTTTTATTACCTCTTGTTCCCATTTCGCTTTGGCAGCAGCAGCTTTACCCTGAAGCTCCGTTGTGATCGCGTCCTGTTCAGCTTTTTTCGAGTTAGCAATTGCAGTTTGCACTTGCATGTAAGCTTGTTGCTGAACCTTGATTTGGTTTTCAACTTCTGAATCATAATCAATGGAGTTCAGTGATAAACCCTGCAAGCTCACACCATATACTTTTACAGCAGAGACTTCCTGGCGCATTGGCATATTCTTTTTGTCCATCACAATTCGCACTACCGTTACAGTTTTATCAGTGTTCATCAAATCATCATGGACCTTAACATCTTCCTGCTTTGTACGATACACACCATTGATAGATTGATCTTCAATGTATGATAACAAGTCGTTTCTCTTTTCTGCAGATGATTCTTTTGAAGACATCAGCGGACCAGTCATGTAAACTGATTTTGTTACGACCTGGCGCACCAGCTGTTGCTCAACGGCTTCTTGTGAACCAAAGTCAGTATGCAGTTTCATAATGGCTTTCTCATCAGCAGGCATATACCAACGTACTGAACCTGAAATGGAACCGTGACCACCATCATTAAAACGAATCTTTATCGACTGATCATTGTCTTTTCCTTCATCATTTTTGTCACTAAACCAAAATTGGTTCGACTTCTTATAGTGTGTTGCAGTGCCAAAGCTTTGCATAACGGGACCTGCAGTAGTATAAATTGAAACCTTACCTGAAAATGCACTTTGTATAATTACAATTTCTGAGTTGTCTACGTTCTCAACAATTTTTCCTGAGAATAGAACAAGAATCAGAAATAAAATACCAACGCCTATTAAAAGAATTCTTCTGGTGTTTAACATAGTTTTTACGTTTTGGAAATTAGTTTCCATATATGGATTGTTTATTAGTTATTACTTTTAGTTGTTACTTATTGAAAAAGATTATCTGCTTCGTCTTTAAGCTGCTCAGCCGATTTGAAATTTTTGTTCACTTCATGCTGAATGTCTTTTACCTCTTTTACTTTCCCTTTTGCAACAGAAAGCTTTTGCTCCAAAGAAGAATCATCAGTCTTGTTTTCAACAGTGATGTTTTTTCTGAAAGAGCCAAACAGAGGTTTTCCTGCCAGCAACGGATAAAAAAATTCAGTGATGGAAATCAACACGATGGTTGCCAATACAATGAATTCGAGAATTGTCCACATAGTTTTTAGATAGTTTAAAAATTACGTCGATTAATGAACAGATAAACCTATAGGTAAATGGTTGGCTTATAAATAAAAGAATAAGAATGTTGTGTGCAGATGTAACCTTTTTTCAATACCGAGTTATTAGCCATGCTAAAGGCTTATTCGTGGCATCTTGCAACATTGCATCATCTGCAAAAGGTTATGTTGTAGATTATATAATGAAGTGTTTTAGATTTGAATTAACTTAACAGACCAGATTAGTATTAGCTACTATGCCATTTGAACATCGTTCACAACCACTGCTGTCCAGGCAAAAATTCTATTTTCGTGTATTACGATATACATGGTTTTGTATTTTGTTGATAGGCGTTTCACTTGGTGTTGGCGTATTAGGTTATAATTACTTTAATAGCTTAGGCTGGCTTGATTCGCTTGTTAATGCCTCCATGATTCTTACGGGCATGGGACCTGTGGATTCACTTCACAGCGATGGAGCAAAATGGTTTGCGTCAATCTATTTCTATTTTTAGTGGCGTGATTTTTCTCAGTGCTGTAGCAGTCTTCTTGTCGCCGGTAGTTCACCGGTTTTTACATAAACTGCACCTGGAAGACGAAAGCAATAAATAAAGAAGTGATAAATAAAAAAGGTCAGGCAACGCCTGACCTTTTTTATCTATTCTGAAATCAGAATAACTAGTTGTTCTTTTTGAATTGATCAAACTTAGATTCAACAGCTTTCTTGGGGAATGTATTATTAGAAGCATCAACATCTGCTAATTCAGCGTTTGGATCAAGCAGAATATTAACGACTTCTTTTTCTTTCACAAATATTTTAGTGACTTCGCTTTCATTGTTTCTCCATACTTCTGCGGGAATACGTTCAATTTCTTTAGAGCCATCTTTAAATGTCCATTCAATGATGAGAGGCGTTACTAATCCACCAACATTTTTAAACTTTAACTGATAGATATTTTTATTCTCTAGTTTTTGAACAATAGCCTTATCATCAACACGGCTCTTGAACTCACCATAAAACTGATCAGGAGTGTTTTGAATGGTTAATGGTGAAGGACCTTCACTAAAATCTTTAACGCCTTCTTCTTTTGAACTTTCATTCAAGTCTCCTTTTTTGACTTTTACTTTTTTCTTTTCAATATCAGTTTTTTCAGTTTGAACTTTGAACCATTTAGCATCGGCAACTTCTACATCAACATTGTCCGTAGTGTAAAACCAACCACGCCAGAACCAATCCAGGTCAACAGCAGATGCATCTTCCATAGTTCTGAAAAAATCTGCCGGCTTGGGATGTTTAAAGGCCCAACGTTGTGCGTACTCCTTGAAAGCTTTATCGAATAACTCTTTGCCCATAACTGTCTCACGTAAGAGTGTAAGTGCAGCAGCAGGTTTTGTGTAACCATTTGGTCCATGGTTTCGCGATTGGTTATCGGCAGTAGCCATAACAGGACGCATTTGTGATTTATCGCCTTTCATGAATGGAACAATACTTTTCGGAGTACCGCGTACATAGTTTAGCTGAGGATAACGCTCTTGTAAAGTTTCCTTATCAAGAAATGAGTTAAGACCTTCATCCATCCAGGTTGATTGACGTTCATCGCTGTTAACAATCATTGGAAAGAAGTTGTGACCAACTTCGTGAACGATAACGTGAATCATTCCTGTTAATGTTTGTTGAGAATACGTTCCATCAACATTAGGTCTGCCACCGTTAAAACAAATCATAGGATACTCCATGCCCTGATCAGCAGTATGAACTGAGAATGCTGTTGGATAAGGATAATCTATGGTGCGTGATGAATAAACTTCTAATGTATTCTTAATTGCCATGGTTGATTCTTTTCCCCAGAGCGGATTACCTTCTTTCGGATAAAGAGATTGAGCCAGAGGTGTTTTGTCACCGATCTTCACAGCCATTGCATCCCAGATAAATTTACGTGAATGAGCAAAAGCGAAATCACGAACATTCTCAGCATGGAATTCCCACGTGCTCTTTTTAGCAGAGTGTGTTTTCTCTTTTACAGTGGCTTCATCTTGTGTAACGATGAGAACTGGTTTATCAAAAGTCTTCTTTGCTTTTTCAAATCGTTCAAGCTGATCTTTTGTTAAAACATCCTTTGGATTTTGAAGCCATCCTGTAGCGCCAACAATATGATCTGATGGCACTGTTATTTTTACTTTGTAATTACCAAACGTTAAGGCAAACTCACCCATTCCTAAAAACTGTTTGTTTTGCCATCCTTCGTGATCATCAAATACACACATACGTGGAAACCACTGCGCAAAAGTGTAAACATAATTTCCATCGGCTGGGAAGTATTCATAACCACCACGGCCGCCATCATATTCGTTACGATCATACTCGGTGTAGCTCCATTCAACAGAAAAAATAAATTTCTCTCCTGTTTTGAGAGATGTTGGAAGATCAACCCGCATCATCGTGTAGTTGATGGTATAGGGTAGTGCTTTGCCTGTAGCATCTTTTACTGACTTGATAGAGTATCCACCTTTGTAATCTGTAGAAGCAACACCAGCAGTGGCTGCAAAGAATTTAGCAGGAACAGAATCGCGAACAGCTCCACCCTGTGTTTGGTCTGTCATATTGTTTTGAGCAAACAGATTCTGATCCAGTTGCAACCATAAGAAATTTAATGGCTCAGGTGCATTGTTATAATAAGTAATCGTTTCTTTTCCGGTAAGAAGATGGGTTTCATCATTTATGTCTACATCAATAACGTAGTCGGCACGTTGCTGCCAGTAATTTGAACCCGGAGCGCCAGAACCTGCGCGATAAGTATTGGGAGTTGGCACAGACTCAGGACCAAGTTGTTCAAACTTGCCTTTCCATGCTGGCGATTGGGCAAAGGAAGCTATAAAAGCAGCCATTACCACAAGGGTAATCAATAAACGTTTCATTCAGTCAGGTTAATATTTTGGAAAGCAAAAGTGCCGGGATTTCCAGGCACTTCAAAAAACAGATAAGAAATATTTAGCTTTTTTTCTTTTTAAAGTCATCGAACTTCGATGCCTTTTCAACGCGAGGGAAAACATTGTCTTCTGTATTGATATCCGTTGTCTCCTGGTTAGGATCAACAGCGATTGAAGCAACTTCTTTATCCTTTACAAAAACTTTGCTCACCTTGCTTTCATTGGTACGCCATATCTCAGCAGGAATTCTTTCTAACTCTTTTGTTCCATCTTTATAAGTCCATTCAATAATAACAGGCATCACCAGACCACCTTTATTTGATAAGGTTACTTCATAAATATTTTTTCCGGTTAGCTTTTGAACAATCGCTTTATCATCAATGCGATTTGTAAACTCACCATAAAAACGGGCATCGGTATTTAGTATAGTAAGCGGCTCCGGACCATTGTTGAAATTATCGTATTTCTTTTCTGTCGCAGTGCTGCCTAAATCACCTTTCGTACTTTTTACATTCTTGTTTTCAACGTTAGCTTGTTCATTGTTAACCTTGAACCATTTAACTTGGTCAACGGATTGATCACAATTATCGGTGGTGTAGAACCATCCTTTCCAGAACCAGTCAAGATCGACAGCTGATGCATCTTCCATCGTTCTGAAAAAATCAGCTGGCTTGGGATGTTTAAATGCCCAACGGTTAGCATACTCTTTAAATGCTTTATCAAATAACTCCGGGCCCATAACAGTTTCTCTCAAGATGTTTAACGCTGTAGCGCATTTAGCATATTGCTCTGAACCAAATTGTAGAATCTGTTCTGAGTTAGTCATGAGTGGACGTTGGATAGATTTATTTCCACTCATATATGGAACAAGTTTATTGGCTGGCCCACGACGCGAAGGAAAATCTTTATAGGTTTCAACTTCTGTACGGTATTGAATGAATGTGTTTACACCTTCATCCTGCCATGTCCATTGGCGTTCATCAGAGTTGATAATCATCGGGAAGAAGTTATGACCCACTTCATGAATGATAACACCAATCATTCTGTTTTTAATACGATCATCATACGATCCATCACGATTAGGACGACCCCAGTTAAAACAAATCATTGGATATTCCATGCCGATATCAGCCGTGTGAACAGAGATAGCAACGGGATAAGGATAATCAATTGTATATTTTGAATAAGTAATCAATGTATTACGTACAGCTTTGGTAGACTCACGTTCCCATAACGGATTTCCTTCTTTAGGATAGAATGACATAGCCAATGGAGTTTTCAATCCGATCTTTACAGCTTGCGCATCCCAGATAAATTTACGTGATGATGCAAAAGCAAAATCACGAACATTTTCAGCGTGGAACTCCCAGGTCTTCTTTTCTTTCAGCTTGGTCTTTTCTTTTTGTGTTGCTTCAGCTTGTGTTACAATCACTACAGGTTGATCGTAGGAAGTTTTTGCTTTCTCAAAGCGTTCTTGCTCTGTCTTGGTTAAAACTTCCTGAGGATTTTTTAACATACCTGTTGATGCAATGATATGGTCTGCAGGAACAGTAAGACGAACTTTATAATCGCCGAAGGCAAGTGCAAACTCTCCCTGACCTAGAAACTGTTTGTTTTGCCAGCCCTGGTAATCGTCATAGACACACATACGTGGAAACCATTGAGCAATGGTATAGATGTAATTTCCATCTTCAGGAAAATATTCTAAACCACTGCGGCCACCAACGGTACTACGGTCACCGATGTTGAAAGACCATTCTATAGAGAAGCTTACTTTCTCACCGGCCTTTAACAGCTGTGGTAAGTCGATTCGCATCATGGTTTGATTGACGGTGTAGGGCAAAGCTTTTCCTGCTACATCTTTAACAGATTTGATTTTAAATCCTCCATCAAAATCATAAAGATCATAAGTATCAGCAGCAGCTTTTGCTGTAACAGAATCTTTGACAGAACCTGTTTCAGTTTTTGTGGTGTTATTACCTTTTGCGAAAAGATTCTGATCGACTTGTAACCATAAATATTTTAATGCTTCAGGTGAGTTGTTAAAATAGGTTATGGTTTCTGAGCCTGTTATACTTTGATTTTCATCATTCAGCTCAGCACTGATAACATAGTCTGCTTTTTGTTGCCAGTATTTTGGTCCGGGCGCTCCGGAGCCAGTTCGGTATTCATTAGGGGTTGGCAGAGCCTGATTAAGCTGTTCAAATTTCCCCTGCCATTTAGGAGCATCCTGCGCTATAGCATAGCACGATGCTAGCAGACAGCCTGCTACTGTTAAAACAAATCTCATAGAAATATATAATTGTAGGTTAATAAAGTTCTACCAAAAAATCTTGTCCTTCATCAGCATGAGAGCAACGCCTGCAATGGCAGATGAAATAACAAGCTTCCAATCCCTGCGGCTCACTCCAAAAAGATCAGTCACAATAAAGCTCAATGTAAGAAACAGAACAACAATAATTATTTGACCTACTTCAAGCCCGATATTAAAGGCAAATAATTGTGTTATAATGCTCTTGTCCCGTCCCAGTATGCTTCGTAAATAATTGGAAAATCCCATGCCATGAATCAAGCCAAACAAAAGAGCATAAGCATAATTGAGCTGCAAAGCACGATCACTCAGGTTCTCTTCATTTCTGAAAAGGTTTGAGACGGATGTAATGAAAATAGTAAGCGGTATTAAAAATTCAATTAAGTCAGCCTTTACAGTAATTATCCGAAGCGTGGCTAACGCAAGCGTAAGCGAATGTCCGATTGTAAAAGCTGTTACCAGAATTAAAACTCTTTTCCAGTCGCGTAAGGCGTAAAGTGTACACAGCGACACTACAAACAAAATGTGATCATAACCATTTTTATAATCCAGAATGTGCTCTCGGCCAAGACTGAAATAAAGTTGAAACTGTGTCATAGAATGCCTCTGGCGGCAAGTATACCGCTTAATTTTCAATTTGAAAAAAACGGATTAGCATATTGTGTCTTTCTAATTCAGGCGTTTACCTATATTTACTTTAGAGACAAACAAATTTCTGATTGAATCCTAAACTTGAAAAACTGTTCGTTTCGTTAGAAAACGACAGGCTAAAACTCTTTCAACTTTTAATGGATGCTGATGAGGTAACATTAAGGAATAGTCCGCGTGTAGGTAAATGGTCAGTTCACCAGATAGTGACTCATCTTTTCGTTTCAGAAAAATTGTCATTGGGATATATGAAAAAGAAATCACTTGGGATAGAGACGTTCGAAAACTCCGGCTGGATAGAATCTGTAAAACTCTTACTGCTAATTCTATCGCAACGTCTTCCTTTCAAATACAAGGCACCTAAATCCATTGTTCAGCATACGCCACCTGATATCTCATTAACTGAAATACAAAATCAATGGAGCATGATGCGAGTTGAACTCAAAGATTTTTTGAACAGTATCGACGACAAGAATCTGAAAAAAAAGATTTATAAGCATCCACGTGCAGGTATGTTGAATGTTGTGCAGGCGATAACTTTTTTCAGAGAACATTACGTTCATCACAGACCACAGATAGAAAGATTGCTGAAAAATAAGGTGCAATAGTTTTTGGGATGAAGTCTGAATACATCGATTAAAATAAAAAATGTGTTCTGAAAGATTATTAATCTATCGGAACACATTTTATTCAATTAACAGGAAGTACCTGATGAACTAAGCGATTGCTTTTAGTGCAGCGTCATAATTAGGTTCCTGACCTACTGCTGGTACTATTTCAGTATGAACAACTTTCAACGAAGCATCGAGCACAACAATGGCTCTGGCAAAAAATCCTGTCATGCCACCGTCAATCATTTCTACTCCATAGTTTTTAGAGAAGCCTCTGTTTCTGAAATCGGATAATGATACAACCTTGTCTATACCCTCAGCACCACAGAAACGCTTAAATGCAAATGGAAGATCTTTCGAAATGCAAAGCACAACTGTATTGCTCAAGCCTGCAGCGCGCTTGTTAAACTCACGCACAGATGTTGCGCATACACCTGTATCGATGCTTGGAAAAATGTTCAGAACAATTTTCTTACCTGCAAAATCTTTCAGACTTGCATCTTTTAAATCTATTCCTGTTAAAGTAAAGTCAGGAGCTGTGCTGCCAATAGCTGGTAAATTGCCATTGGTGTTTACGGTGTTTTCACCAAGTTTTGTTTGTGCCATTTGTGTAATAGTTTAATTTTTAAAAGCTATGCAAGGTGCATAAAATTAATACGAAAGAAACAGATCTGAAGAGCCGACCTTAAAAAAACCTTTGCTTGTCTGATAAAAAAAAGCAAGTATGGCAGATAAATGATAACTTACTATCAAAACCCTTGTCTTGTGAAAAGATTTACTTTCATATTTCTATTTATCGCGCTCTACACCAGTAGCATTCAGGCGCAAGATCCTGCTGAGGCCGCCAGAAATTTCTTAAACATATTAGATGCCCCGCTTAAAGCCAAAGCTCAATTTGCGTATGCTGATGACGAGCGGTTTAACTGGCACTTTGTTCCACGCGAGCGCAAAGGTGTTTCACTTCACGATCTTAATAAAAAACAACGAGATGCTGCTTTTTATCTACTCGAAAGTTCATTGAGCTACCAGGGATACACAAAAGCAACGGCTATCATCAATTTAGAAAACATGTTGCGTCTCATTGAGAAAAGAGGTACTGCCGACACGTATCGCGATCCGTTAAATTATTACTTCACTATATTCGGTACACCAGCTAACGACTCCATCTGGGGATGGCGTATTGAAGGACATCATTTTTCTGTTAATCTCACATCCGTAAAAGGCGAGATCGTTTCGTCTACGCCAAATTTCTGGGGCAGCAATCCGGCTACAGTCCCGTTTGGTACTGAAAAAGGCAAGCAGGTATTAAAGCATGAAACAGAGTTGGGCTTTTTGCTGGTGAATTCTTTTTCGAACGAACAATTAAAAGATGTGATGATTTCTGATACAGCGTTACCTGAAATTATAACAGGCGATAATCGCAAAGCACAGATCGATCAGTTGCAAGGTATTGCACTCAATAAGATGACGCCCCTGCAACGCAAAGTCTTTATGCAATTGCTAGATACGTATGTGAAGAATTATGAATTTGGATTTTCGAGCAAGCTAAAAGCAAAAATAGAAAAAGCGGGCATGGAGAATCTCAGGTTTGCCTGGGCCGGAAGTTTAAAACCAGGAATAGGTTATTATTATCGCATACATGGCCCCATGCTTATCATTGAACTTGATAACACCCAGAACAATGCGAACCACGTACACACTACAGTTCGCGATCTTACAAATGATTTTGCAGAAGATATATTGCGTGAGCATTATGCTAACGAGCATGGACGTTAGTAGTGAGATTTTTAAACGAGACTTACATGAATGTACTTTTTGTCTGCAGCAAAAACAGATGGAGAAGCCGGACTGCGGAAACAATTTTTAAGGATAATCAGGATCACGACTTTAGATCTGCCGGAACAGAGAGTGATGCAAGAATTAAAGTCAATGAAAAATTAATCAGTTGGGCTGACTTAATATTTGTGATGGAGAAGAGACACAAGCAAAGGCTTCTGGACAGGTTTGATCATTTGCTGAATGATAAAAAAATAGTGATCCTGGAGATAGAGGACAATTATCAATACATGGACGAAGAGTTGATTGACACATTACGGATAAGTGTGAATCCTTATCTATGAACAAACAGGCAAACTATTCACTCCATCTTTAATGCATCGGTAGGATTTTTAAGTGCAGCCTTGATAGATTGATACGAAACGGTGAACAGAACAATCGCTACCATGCTGAAGACAACAAGAAGAAATGTAATATACGAAATCGTCATCCGAAAAACATAACCTTCCAGAAATTTCTCCATTAGATAATACGCTAACGGAAGTGCTATCATGAAAGAAAACATCAGCGGTTTTAGAAAATCACAGCCAAGCATATAAGTTACTTGTGTAACCGATGCGCCTAATACTTTTCGTACACCTATTTCTTTTTCACGTCGTTGTGCATTGAATAATGTTAGCCCAAATAAACCGAGGCACGCAATTGAAATAGCAATGGTTGTAAAGAAGATGGAAAGTTGTCGCAATAGTTTTTCGGTATGAAATTGAATTTCAAAATCCTGATCGAGAAATCCATACTCCATCGGTATTCCTGGTTGAAGCATATTAAATTCCTTTTTCAGGTATGCAAGTGCTTCGTCAAGTCTTCCTGGCTGGTAACGCACAAAAATGCGTGCCCATTCGCCATAGTTCCTGCTGTTGCCATAAGAAAAAACAACTGGATTGGTGGCTGCATGAATGTCGTCGTTATTAAAATCTTTTACGATACCAATGATCTTTCCATTTTGCTGATGATACATATTATAATTAATCACTTGTCCGATAGGATCGCTGAAACCTAAGAGATCTGCTGCTTTTTGTGTAATGATGAAGTTAGCAGAATCAGCAGCATAGTTAGATGAGAAGTTACGTCCTTCTACAATTTGAAATCCGAGTGTTGTGAGATAATCATTATCGCACGACGCTCCATTAAAGAACAAGGCATTCCGTTTACCTTTTCCGTGCCAGGTAACTTCAGCTGCGCCATTAATTTCCATTGGACTTGCTGCACCAATGCCAGCAGAAACAATAACAGGATTTTTTAATATTTCTGATTTGAAACTCTCCAGTGGAAAATGTGCGTCTGACTTAGGCTCGATATAAAGTATGTTGTGTTGATCGAAGCCCAAATCTTTTTTCAATAGATAATCCATTTGTTGCCACATGACAACCGCACTAAAGATCATGACGATCGACAAAGCAAACTGAAATACTACAAGCGCTTTTCGAAATGCAGATCCTTTTAAACCCGAAGAGAAGTTACCCTTTAAAATAGTAATAGGCTTCATAGATGAAAGAATCAATGCAGGATAACCTCCGGCGATAAGTCCTGTAACAACTGTTATACCTAAAAGCCCAACCCATACGATTGAATGATTGAAAGAGATTTCCAATTTCACTCGCGTCAATTCATTAAAGAAAGGAAGCAACACATACACCAATAGTAATGCAAGCAATGCAGCGCTGAAAGTTATGACAAGACTTTCGAACAAAAATTGTCGGATCAGTTCAGATCTTGTAGCGCCAGTCATTTTTCGAACACCTATTTCACGTGCGCGTCTGGCCGCTTGCGCCGTGGCAAGGTTCATGTAATTAATGCACGACATGATTAATATAAATACTGCGATGATACAGAAGAGAATAACATACACAATGCGACCCCCCACAGACTTTCCGTTTTCAAATTGCCAATGCAATCGCCAATCTGTAAGGCAAAATAAATAGGCCGTTATATTTTCATTTGGAAAAAGCTGCTTTAACGTATGGCTCACTTTATCCTGAACGATAGCCTGTGAAGAAGCACTATTCAATTTGATGATCGTTGGTTCCCAGTCGTTGGTATAATCGCGGGTGCGTGAGAGGAACGGAAGGATGTACGAAACATCATCGTCGAGACTTGAGTTTTCCGGGAAGGAGGCATAAATGGCAGTAACTTTAAAATCATATTTGAGATCAAGCGTAATGGTTTTGCCAAGTGCATCACCATTTTCAAAAAGCTGCTGTGCTGTTTCTTCTGAAATAGCAATGGAGTGGTGGTCGGGTAATGGATTATTTATACTTCCTTTGATGACGCTACCGTTAAAAACCCTGAAGAAATCTTCATCCGCATAATATCCTGTTTTATGAACTTCCTTTGTATCGTTTTTCAGAAGCGAGCGGGTTCTGTCCATTCGGGTAACAGATTTGATTTCCGGTATTTCTGAACGCAACAAGTCGGCGAGCTGAATGGGTGTATCTTGGCCTGTCTCTACTTCACCATCTTTCAATGTATTAGGCATTACCCAAAAAACACAGTCATTCTCCGGGTGATAGTGATCGTAACTCAATTCATACGCAGCCCATAAAAAAAAAATAATGCTTGTCATCAAGCCAATAACAAGTCCGCTAATACCTATAATAGAAAATGAAACGTTTCGGCTAATTTGACGGAAAAATGTGATCAGGTGTGAGCGAAACATAGCAAAAGGATTTTCCAGCCCAAGCTAGTAGTTTGTAAAGCGCACTACAATGACATGATTATGTGGTATGTTGGTAATGTCAAAAAGTTATCAGTCGGTAATTAATAGTCATTAGTTCTTGGCCATTAGTCGTGTCCCAATGACTAACTACTAATGACTATTAACTGATTACTTCAAATAAAGCTCCTTATACTTGGCCTTACCTTTATCTAAGAAATCAATAAAGTGCTGTACATCCTTATCATAAGCATGTGGCCAGGCGAGAACGCGTTCGTCTTTGCCTACCAATACATAAAAAGGCTGTGCATTATTATCGAGATTAGCGATTTGCAGATCAGCATTTTGTTTGCCAATAGTCTTCTTCACCTTGTTATCATGTTTTGATGTGTACCACGCGGCTTCAGGTAATTCAGTTTTGTCATCTACATAAAGCGCTACCACTATAAAATCATTTTGCAGACGGTGCAACACTTGTGGATCTGACCATACTACTGCCTCCATCTCTCTGCAGTTAGTGCAACCATGACCGGTGAAGTCAATGAAGATAGGTTTATTTTGCTGACGTGCGCAAGCCAGTGCCTGCTCATAATCAAAATAACCTTGCAGACCATGAGGCAAATGAAGGAAATCTGCATACTTGGGTTTTTCGCAAACTTCATTTTCGTTAACTCCTCTTGTTAAAGAAACCAGATCAAAATCATGCGTGTACATAGGAGGTAAGTAACCTGCTAATCCTTTTAACGGAGCGCCCCATAAACCGGGAACGAGATAAGCAACGAAAGAAAATGTAACAATGGATAGAAGCAACCTTGGCACCGTTACTTTTTCTACAGGGCTATCATGTGGTAAACTTATTTTGCCCAGGAAGTAAATGCCGAGAAATGAAAAGATAATAACCCAGATAGCAATGTTTATATCACGATCAAGTAATCCCCAATGATACGTCTGATCGGCGATGCTGAAAAATTTTAATGACAACGCAAGTTCAAATAGACCCAGCGTTACTTTCACAGCGTTTAACCATCCGCCAGATTTAGGTAATCCTTTTAACCATTCAGGAAAGAATGCAAAAAGTGTAAACGGAATTGCAAAGGCAAATGAATAAGCAAACATGCCCATGATGGGTTTAATGATTTCACCTCCAGCTGCCAGCACTAAAACATTTCCTACCAACGGTATGGTACATGAAAAAGAAACGAGCACAAGAGTAGCCGACATAAAAAAGATTCCACCCCAGCCACCTTTCTCAGCAGCACGATCGGCACTGTTAACAAGTTTGTGTGGTGCAGTAATTTCGAAGAGCCCCAAAAACGAAAGAGCAAATATGATGAAGATAACAAAGATCAACAGGTTAGGTAGCCAATGAGTAGCTAAAGCATTGAGCCCTTCTGCACCAAAGATTAATGCGAATACAGTTCCTACCAATGTATAAATAGCGATAATGGATAGACCAAAAACAATGGCTTTGCGCATTCCTTCTTTTTTACTTTGACCATCTTTCAAAAAGAAAGTAACAGTCATCGGTATCATCGGAAATACGCAAGGTGTTATTAACGATGTGAATCCTAACAGAAAAGCAATGATCATATACCCAAGCAATGATTCATTCTGGGCAATCGGCTCGCCATTGCCAAGAATTGATTTATCTAATATAGGACCTTTACTCTTGCCATACGTTTCAACCTGTCGTGATTCAGATGTAGTTGATGAATCTTTAACAGCAGCAACAGTTTTCTCCTGAGGATTAATAACGGAAGGTTTTACACTATCAGTAGCAACTTTAGCAGGAGCTTTTCCGGCGACTGTGATTTTGTCAATTAAAAAATTCTCTTCGAACGAGATACACTTACCATCGATATCAGAACAAACCTGTCCCTCTATTATGCCGGCGAAACTTACAGGCGCGCCTGTGATTTTTACTTTTTGTCTGAACTCAGCCGTACCATTAAAAAATCTTACCTCACAATCAAAAGTCTCGTCGTGTTTGATTACAGGGTTGATGGATTTCAGATCGCCAACCAGGGCGAAATTATTTTTATCAGTAAATGTTACTTCTGTTAGTATAGGTCCACAATCAGGACTAAAGCCATTGGCATACATGTGCCAGTTGGCATCGATCCTGGCACGAAATATTAGCTCAATTTCATCTCCTAAAGAAACCTGTTGTCTAGAGGCTTCGGTTGTCCACTTCGCTGGCTTTAGAATCTGGGCCTGGATAAAAGAAAAACTTAAAAAAAGAATTAGGAGTGAGAATAATCTGCGCAGCATCACGTATTGGTTAATAAGCCGTCAAAGTTAACGAACTCCTAATGAAAATAGTTATTGAATAGTGTTAAAAGGTAATATACCCGACAAAAAACTAAGACTATTACCTTCCGGAATTTGATAAACTAAGAATGCACACTTTACTGTGCTTCTAAACATCAATCTCTACTTGTCCCTTGATAATGTCTTGCAAAGTTTCACGTTCGCGAATAAGTTTAGCCTGGCCGTTGATAACAAGTACTTCCGCTGGCTTTGGTCTTGAGTTATAGTTAGAAGCCATCGAAAAGCCGTAAGCCCCAGCATTTTTAAAAGCAATAATATCGCCTTCGCGAACTTCATTGAGATGGCGGTCAGATCCAAAAGTATCGGTCTCACAAATGTATCCAACAACGTTGTATAATTTCTGTTCCCCGCCGGGGTTCGAGACATTTACAATATGATGGTAAGCGTCATACATCATAGGTCTGATGAGGTGGTTCAAGCCTGAGTTCACACCTACAAATGTTAATGTTGGTGTTTGCTTAACAACGTTGGCTTGTGTGAGTAATGTGCCCGCATCACTTACCAGGTATTTTCCAGGTTCAATCCAGAGTTCAAGTTTTCTTCCGTATTGATCACACAATGTGTTGAATGCTGTTGTTAATTTTTTGCCGAGGTCATTCACATCGGTAACAACATCGCCCTCTTTATAAGCAACTTTAAATCCGCTGCCAAAGTCAAGAAATTTAAGATCAGCAAAATGTTGTGCAGAAGTGAAGAGTGCTTCGGCTGTTTTAAGAAAAGCCTCTGTTTCTTTGATGTCTGAGCCCGTGTGAATATGAAGACCGTTAATATGGATTTTATATTGACTTACCAGCGACAGGATCTCCGGCATTTGTTGTACGGCAATTCCAAACTTTGAGCTGCTGTGACCTGTGGAGATTTTAATGTTACCACCGGCCAGAATGCTCGGGTTTAAACGAAGACAGCAAGGGTAAGTATCACCATACTTTTCTCCGAACTTTTTAAGCGACGAGAGATTATCGATGTTAATGTTATAGCCGCTACGCACACCTTCTTCAATCTCACTAAAGTCAACGCCACTTGGCGTGAACATAATTTCGTGAGCCTGGTAGCCAGCCTTCATAGCCAGTTGTGCTTCGTATAATGAAACTACATCAACACCAGCTCCATGCTTGCGGATAAGTTTTAAGATGGAAATATTGGTAAGAGCTTTGGCTGCATATTTTATTTTAATATCAGTACCAGCAAAAGCGGTCTTTAAATTGTTGATCTGCCTGATGATGGTGTTGGCATCGTAAACATACAAGGGAGTGCCGAACTGTTTAGCAAGAGAAGTTACATCTAAGCCCTGAATCTGGTATGT